>JBJKPH010000189.1:0-2605 GCA_046706585.1 Bacteroidales bacterium
CCTCTTTACAGCACTCAAGGGAATGTGTGATGGTAACGCAGTAACTTCGATCCATTTTATGGAATCGGCGAGTGAGTGGGATTTGGTCGGGAATGGAAAAGGTGCACTGATGGAGTCGTACAAGAAAATGGGTATAACACCGGCTATTACTGACAGTATGGTAAAAAGCCATCTTGAGGTTGTAAAGTCATACCTTCCTGAAAAGGGAAACCTTATTCTTGTACATAATACATTTGCCGACGAACCAACGATCGATAATGTAATGCAGAGAGAGAATACTTTCTGGTGCCTTTGCCCCCTTTCAAACCTCTATATCGAGAATTCCCTGCCTCCTGTGAAATTACTCAGGGATAAGAATGCCACAATAGTTATCGGGACCGACAGTCTTGCCTCAAACGATTCTCTGTCGGTAATCGGGGAACTGAAGGTGCTGCAGGCCAACTTTCCTGACCTGAGCCTGCACGAACTGATAACATGGGCAACGGTGAACGGTGCAAAGGCCATGAATCTGGAGGATAGGGCAGGGATGATTAAGCCCGGAATGAAACCGGGACTTGTACTTATTGAAGATCTTGATCTGCAGTCTTTTAAACTTACCCCTGAGAGCAGGTCAAGGAAACTTATCTAGGCAAGCTGCGTATTAATGAATTCAGCAGCCCTGCGGTCGTCAACCATCAGATGATCATCGAACCATTTTTCAAGATATTCATACATCCCGGTATGAAAGTCGTGGTCGCCGTTTTCAAATCCCTTTCTGAAGCGGATGATCCTCTCGATAAATTCACGGTGAGATGCCATGTGGGCTTCGATATCGCTATATTTTAATCCCTTTAGATAGATCTCTTCCTGGATCATATACTGTTCGAAATAGTGGGTCAGACTGAAAAATATCCCGGCCATCCTTTCTTCGTCCACTCCCTTTGCAACCATCTCCTTCATAAGATTGATGATCTCAAGAAACTTACGTGTCTGGCTGTCAAACCTTTCGTTATTCAGCTCGTATTCCCTCTTCCAGGGATAGGGGTCAGGGGTTATATTCTTTTTCATTCCAAAAACTATTACCCTATTTTGAGGGACAAATATACGATAAGCAACGGTCTGCGGAAATGATATATATCAGTGGGGGAAATAGCAGGAAAGTAAATTGTTGTAAATTTGGAGGGCTGGTTGCTGGATTAGAGAGGCGTAAGGCATAAGGCGAAAGGTAATAGTTGAGAAAGGCTGCAGTGGCAGCCTTCTGTTGAGAGTGAGTTGAGAATGAGTTTATTAAAATTGACACTATGTCGACTTTCCTATTTGATGATATAATATTCGGACCGGTATTCAGCAGGAGACTGGGGGTATCGCTGGGAATAAATCTTTTGCCGGCCGGCAGGAAGATATGCAATTTCAACTGTATATACTGTGAATGCGGGAATACACAGGGAAAAACGGTAAAAGGAGAGAGGATGCCGACAAGGGCTGAGGTAAAACTTGCCCTCCAGAAGAAACTGGTTGAGTTATCGCTTAAGGAGAGCGACCCGGATGCAATCACATTTGCGGGGAACGGAGAACCGACACTTCATCCTGAATTTGCAGGAATAGTGGAGGATGTTATTCTTCTCCGCGATTCTATATGTCCGGGATCAACCCTGGCTATTCTTTCAAATTCGACCACAGCCGGTGATCCGTATATAAAAAAAGCTCTGATGAGGATCGATAAGAGGATACTCAAGCTTGACTCCGCCTTAAATGATACTTTAATGTCATATAATTGCCCGGGAATAAATATTACAGCCGGGGAGATAATAGATAACCTTGTTTCATTCAGGGGTGATCTTATCCTGCAGGCGATGTTTGTCAGGGGTACATACCAGGGGAAACGGGTTGACAATACCACACCCCGTGAGGTGGAGGCCTGGGTGGACGCAGTGAAAAAGATCAATCCGGAAGAGGTACAGTTGCATACAATAAGCCGTGACACACCGGTTGAGAGTGACCTGGAAGCCATTTCTGCAGCAGAACTGGATACTATTGCCCGGCAAATAAAAGAGATGGGGATAAGAACACAGGTGTCAGCCTGATGGAACCCGGGGAAGGAAAGAACATAATGATCTGTCCGCTTGACTGGGGAATTGGTCATGCCACACGTTCGGAGGTGATAGCGAGGGGAATGGCCGGCAGGGGTAATAACCTCTTTATTGCAGCCACCCGCCGGTTACTGGATGTTTTTCCTGACGATCTGCGATGCAAAAAGATACTGTTTCAATCTGTAAGTATAGGATACTCGTCATTTTTGCCGGCTTATCTCGACATTTTCCTGAGACTTCCTTTAATTGCCGGTCAGTTTGTTTATGACCGTATCAGGATTACCAGGCTGATAAGAGAGAACAGGATCGATATGGTAATAAGCGATAATCGTTTTGGTGCATTTTCGGGTAAAGTGTATTCGGTATATATTACCCACCAGCTTGCCATTAAGGCCCCGCGATTCCTTCGATTCACGGAAAGTTTTGTTTCGTGGATGCACAGGATGGTAATAAACAGGTATGATGAATGCTGGATACCGGATGAGGCGGTGCATGCTTCGCCCCGCAATGGTAATGGTCTTGCCGGAGACCTGTCG
>JBJKPH010000190.1:0-9766 GCA_046706585.1 Bacteroidales bacterium
GCTATTCATGAAATATGGAATCAGGGCAGTTACCATGGATTCGCTTGCGAACCATCTGGGGATGTCGAAGCGTACAATATATGAGAATTTTCCCGATAAGGATTCATTGCTGGAGAGCGTAATAATAAGCATGGCCTGCAGGCAAAAGGATCTGTTCATGCAGGTGATGGAAGAGTCGGAAAATGTTTTTGAAGCGATTTTCTCGATCATGTCAATGGCAAAGAACCACTATTCAAATGCCAATCCCACTTACTGGATGGATATCAAAAAGTATCACCGGAAGGTTTATGAAAAGGTAACCAATACAAGTGATTTCAGGAATTATGCGATGACCATGGAAGTTCTTGAGAGAGGGATCAGGGAGGGAATGTTCAGAAAAGATATAAATACTGAGATCGTGAACCTGGGTATTCATGGAATGATAAGCATGATGAGTGATAATGAGCTTTTGCCTCTCGAAAAATACCCCACAATTGTTTTCATTGATAACCTGCTGCTGAATTATCTGCAGGGGATCTCTACAGTGGAAGGAGTAAAGGTTCTGAACAGATTTAAGAAGGACCAGTATCATTAATGAAATAATAAAAAACAGTAATACAACACAATATGAAAGAAAAATCAATAGCAGTAATCATCTTAATAGTACAGTCGCTTTTTGTAAGTGCACAGGATGAAGTTCTGACACTTTCTCTCGATGAGGCCAGGGATTATGCTGTGCAGTATAACAAGACGGTGATTGCATCGAGGAAGGATATAGATGCTTCAAGAATGGCATTGTGGGAGACCATATCAGGAGGATTGCCCCAGGCTAACGCGAGTGCCTCGCTTAACGATAACCTGAAGCTTATGACAACCCTTTTGCCGGGTGATTTTTTTGGCAAACCGGGAGAGAAAGTACCCGTTCAGTTCGGAACCCAGTACAATACCGGCTATGGTTTGCAGGTCAGCCAGCTTCTGTTCAATGCGTCTTATATTGTAGGTGTCCAGACAGCCAAACTTGGAGGCATGATGGCAGAACAGGGACTTGAAAAGACTGAGCTGGAGACAAGATCAATGGTAACCACGACCTATTACCTGGTGCTGATATCCGAGGAATCACTTTCAATACTTGACAGTATTATCGGCAACATGATGGAGACTCAGAAGTCAACAAATGCGATGTTCAAGGTTGGTATGGCCGAATCGACTGATGTTGACCAGATGTCGGTAAATATTAGTACGCTGGAAAATTCCAGGAAATCACTTCAGAGGAATATAGAGCTGAACTATAACATTCTCAGGTTCCAGTTAGGAGTAGATCCTGGAACGGAGATCAGCCTGACATCAACATTGGATGAGTTTATTGAGTCGATAAATATTGAATCGCTTCTTACCAGGGAATTCAACGTTAACGATCATATCGACTACAGGCTGATGCTAAGCCAGGAGAAGATGTCGGAGCTGAATGTAAAAATGCAGAAGTCAACGATTCTTCCCACACTGTCGGGTTTCTATTCATATAACCGTAACGGAATGGGAGACAAACTTAATGATCTCAGGTCGTTCCCTAATTCGATGTTAGGCTTCCAGCTTTCGATACCGATTTTTTCGAGCGGTCAGAGATATTCAAAGATCAGAAAAGCAGAGATTGAGCTTGAGAAGACCAGAACGAATATGGATATGGTATCTGACCAGTTGAAGATCCAGGAGAACCAGGCAAGGTATAACCTGATAACTGCTAATGAGCAGTATCTGAGTCAGAAGCAGAATATTGATGTTGCAAAGAGGGTTTATGCCAGTGTTGAAAATAAATTCAGGCAGGGGATGGCCTCAAGCCTTGATCTGACGGTTGCAAACGGGAATTATCTCAATGCCGAGAACAATTATGTTTCATCACTCCTGAACCTATTACAGACGAAACTGGCTTTCGATAAACTCTTAAATGACCTATAGAATCAAAATTGTAACTTTTTAATTCCAAAATAATGAAATACCTAAGATTATTCCCGTACCTGACAATCATAAGCCTGATACTTTTCGGGTGCAAACAGGGTGAATCCGGAACCGCAAAAGCCGTTTCGGAACCCCAGGACAGTGTGGCAAAAGAAATATTGGTCAGGACGACACCTCTGACCCGGACCACAATCTCAAGAACCATTGATTATACAGCTACTCTTATTCCTTTTGAGGAGGTTTATGTGGCTCCGGCCGCACCCGGAAGGATAGAGAAATTATATGTTGAAGTCGGAGACAGAATTGTCAAGGGACAAAAACTGTTCCTGATGGATCAGTCACAGATCAGGCAGGCTGAGATACAACTGAAGAGCCTTGCCGTGGACCTGGGGAGGCTTGATACCCTGTTAAGTACCGGAAGTGTTACACAGCAGCAGTACGACCAGTTAAAGACACAATATGATGTTACCGCATCCAATATTGCCTTTATGAAGGAGAACACACTTCTGTATGCCCCTTTTGACGGGGTTGTAACCGGAAAATATTACGAGAACGGCGAGATGTTCTCAGGGGCTCCGAATACTATGGCCGGGAAAGCAGCTGTTGTAACGGTGAACCAGGTTAATAAACTGAAGGCCCTGGTGGGAATTTCAGAACAATACTTTCCACAAATAAAGGAAGGGATGAATGCAGATATAAAAGTTGATGTTTACGGATCGGAGGAATTTGCAGGTAAGATTACCCTGGTATATCCAACTATCGACCCGGCAACCAGGACATTTAATGTTGAGATCGATATCCCGAACGGGAGCAACCGGCTAAAACCGGGGATGTTTATACGGGTATCAATGGAATTGGGTGAAGCTGAGACTTTTGTGGTGCCGGCCAATGCGCTCCTTCAGCAGGAGGGAACAAATATCAGGTATCTGTTCATTGAAAAAGACGGGAAGGCAGTTCGCCAGAATGTAGTTCCGGGCAAGAGGTTCGATGACAGGATCGAGGTGATAAGCGACCGGATAAAGGAGGGAGAACACCTGATAATTGAAGGTCAGACCAAACTTATTGACGGTAACGTAGTGAAAGTTGTTAAGTAAAGGAGAATCTTGAGATGAGTATATACAGTAATGCAGTTAAACGACCGCTGACAACGATCTTAATATTCGTTGCCCTGGTAGTTATGGGTCTCTATTCGCTTACAAGGTTGCCTGTCGACCTGTATCCCGAGATTGAGCTTCCATTCCTTACCATATTTACTTCCTATCCGGGTGCCAGTGCAGCCGATATAGAGACCAATGTGACCAAGCCACTCGAGAATCAGTTGAATGCACTCAGCAACCTGAAGGAGATAACTTCGACATCAAGCGATAACAGCTCAATTATTTTCCTTGAATTTGAGTATGAGACCAACCTTGATGAAGCTGCGAACGATGTGAGGAGTACTCTTGACCTTATCAAGAGGTATCTGCCTGAAGAATGCGAGGATCCTACAATACTGAAGTTCAATTCCAGTATGATGCCAATATTGTTCTATGCCGTTACAGCGGATGAGAGTTATATGGGCCTTGAAAAGTTGCTTGACGAAAAGCTTGTCAATCCGCTGAACCGGATCGATGGCATTGGATCTGTAGGACTGGCCGGAGCTCCTGGAAGGGAAATATATATCGATGTCGACCCACGGAAGATGGAGGCCTATAACTTAACTGTCGAACAGATCGGCAATGTTCTCATGACTGAGAACCTGAATATGCCTGCGGGTTATCTTGAAATGGGTAAGACCGATTACCCACTGAGGATACAGGGTGAATTTCCCAACAGCGACGTAATAAAGGATATTGTTGTAGGTAGCTATAATGGTAAGAACATTTACCTGCACGATGTTGCTGATATTACAGATACTGTTCGTGATACAAAACTGGAGGAGAGGATCAACGGTCAGAAGGGTCTCAGGTTGTTTGTGCAGAAGCAGTCGGGAGGGAATACTGTTGAAGTGGCAAGGGAAGTACGAAAATCCCTTGAGGAAATAAAAACAACACTGCCTCCTGATGTAAAGATCGAACCAATATTCGATTCATCGGAGTTTATTGAAGGGTCAATAGGAAACCTTACTTCAACCCTTATGTTCGCCGGTATCTTTGTAATTCTTGTTGTGCTCCTTTTCCTCGGAAGGTGGAGGGCAACATTTATTATTATCATTACGATCCCGGTTGCACTGATCGTCGCCTTCATTTACCTTTTCATTTCGGGTAATTCAATTAATATCATTTCACTGTCGTCGCTTTCGATAGCGATCGGGATGGTGGTTGATGATGCGATAGTGGTGCTCGAAAACATAACAAAGCATATAGAAAGGGGAAGCCGTCCACGTGAGGCAGCTATATATGCCACCAACGAAGTGTGGCTGGCAGTAATAGTTACAACACTTACAGTTGTGGCAGTATTTATGCCGCTAACTTTTGTCGGAGGTCTTACGGGAGTGCTCTTCCGCCAGTTGGGTATTATTGTGTCAATTACCGTTGTGACTTCAACAATAGCGGCCATTACACTGACACCTACCCTTAGCTCGCTGATGCTAAGGCTCAACACTAAGAAGAAAACAAGGAAACTGAGCTATGATAATACTATACGAAAAGGGCTTGACGGACTTGATTCTTTCTATGAGAGAACTCTTAGATGGGCTCTGAGGCATAAAAAGGTGGTCACTATTCTGGCTGTCGTTCTATTCTTTAGTTCTATCTACCTGGTGACAAAAGTCGGTGCGGAATTTATCCCTGAGGCCGACGAATCGAGGATGAGTGCAACTATTGAGTTGCAGACAGGAACAAGAGTGTCTGAAACACAAAAAGTAACACACAGGATCGACAGTTTACTGATGAACGATTTTCCGGAGGTGAAGCTGGTATCATCATCAACAGGTACCGATGAGAGTATGAATTTTGCCACCCTGTTCAGTACTACCGGAACACATACAATAATATATACTATCTCACTGGTTCCGGTTGAAGACAGGCAAAGGACTGTCTGGGATATTGCCGAAGATCTCAGGTCAAGACTCGACAAGTTTCCGGAGATTGTTAACTACCAGGTTACAACATCAGGAAACAGTATGACATTTATGGGAAACACCGTTGATGTTGAGGTTTATGGTTATGATATTGCTGCAACCAATGAGGTTGCCAAGGAATTGTCGGAAAAGATATCTGTTGTCGAAGGGGCCAAGGATGTACAGATAAGCAGGGATAAGTCGAAGCCTGAATTACAGATCGTTCTCGATCAGGACAAGATGAGCAAGCACGGTCTTAATACAGCTACCGTTGCAACCATGGTAAAAAACAGGGTCGACGGCCTGATTGCAACTCGACTGAGAGAGTTCGGTGATGAATACAATGTAATAGTAAGGTTTAAGAAAGATTCCCGCAATTCGATAACCGAGGTGGAGAATATCGGGATTATGACACCAACAGGTAAGACAATACGTTTGGGTGAAATAGCTGATGTGAAAGAGTACTGGTCACCTCCCAATATACAGCATAAACGCAAGGAGAGGATAGTGACTGTTTCAGCCACACCCTATAAAAGGCCGCTGGGAGATATTGCCAAGGATATACAGACTATTATCGACCAGCTTGAAGTTCCTTCAGGAGTAACCGTTAAGATTTCAGGAACAATCGAAGAACAGATGGAATCATTTGCCGATCTCGGAATGCTGATGATACTCAGCCTCGTACTGGTATACCTGGTAATGGCTTCCCAGTTTGAATCTCTTAAGATGCCTTTTATTATTATGTTCTCGATCCCCTTCTCGTTCTCAGGCGTTGCCCTGGCTCTCTTTATTACACATACTACACTAAGTATTATTGCTGGTATCGGGGCGATAATGTTGATCGGTATTGTTGTCAAGAATGCAATTGTGCTGGTCGATTATATCAATCTGATGCGCGACAGGGGACTGGAGCTTTATGAAGCGATAGCCGTATCGGGCCGCTCAAGGCTTCGCCCTGTGCTAATGACTTCTGCCACAACGATACTCGGGATGCTCCCGCTTGCCATGAGTGTTGGCGAGGGATCGGAGATCTGGAGCCCGATGGGTATTTCTGTTATTGGCGGACTGATATTTTCCACTATGGTGACCCTTATTCTTGTTCCTGTAGTGTATGTATTGTTTGCCAGGAAAGGAGAAAGGCGGAAAAGGGCTGGCCTCGGTTCAGAATATAGTTTTCTTGATAAATAAAGACCAATGAGATGAAAGCAGTATTTATAGTATATAACCAGGCTCATACCGAGAAGGTGGAGTTCATCCTTGACAGCCTGGGCCTCAAGGGGTACACACGGTGGACGAATATGAACGGAAGGGGAACCATCGACGGGGTTCCCCATATGGGAACACACACCTGGCCTGAGATAAATTCGGCAACCCTGACGGTTGTCAGTGATGACATGGTCGACGAACTGTTGAAGGCCGTACGGTTGATGGACGAAGTGAACAAAGAGGTCGGGGTACGGGCCTTTGTGTGGGAAATAACCACTTCGTACTGACAGAGTAACAGGGATAGTAAACCCTGAAGAAGCGATACGGAAGAACAGAAACAGGGATCTTATAGGGTGTTAAGGTAATTTACCAACTCAATAAGGTCCTTTTCTTTTCTGATCTTCAGTTTATTTTTCTTAATATAGTCACCTGCCTGCTGGCTGTAAGCGCCGCATAATTCAATCAGTTCCTTGTCTTTTGTTATGAAGTCGATCCTTCCTGATTCCTTCGATCCCAGAAAATACTCGGGCGGAAGAGTCTCGAAATTGCTTGGCTTTGCGTCGCTGTATGCTCCGGCAGGCTCAGGCCTGTGATACCTTACCTTGTACTTCTTGTAAAGGGAGAATTTCCCATCCACAAGTTGTTCGAGATAACCCTTTTCGGAGTTTGTGTAATAATAATCGGTATAGACAAAGACCTTGCCGTCAAGATCGATCCTTGTTCCATACTTGGCAGGTTCAAGAACATAGGGTGTGTCATCCTTCTCAAATTCGAAAACACCATTGTAGATATTGTACCTGAGGGGAACGTTCTGGTAGATAGTACTGTCGGGGGTCATCGTTGTACCGATGACAAATTCCTTGTTCAGGAATGGCTCACCCGTGTAATCGGTCATGTTAACAACTGATTTATTGTATGCTATAGAATTGTCTGTCAGGATCATGAAGTCCCTTATTTTCTGTGACCAGACCAGACCTGGTGCAATAACAAGGAATACGAGCAGAATTGTTATCTTTTTCATGATGAATATTTTTTATGTTCAGTAACTATATAGCAAAATAATAAAAAAAGGCTGTTCTCACAGCCTTGTCCTATAAATAAAATATTCATCCAGAGGTGGTCTATTCCTCATCCTCCTCCTCCTCGTATGCCTTAATAACTGCATCCTGTACATCTCCCGGAACCTGAACATACTCACCGAACTTCATTGAATACATTGCACGGCCACCTGTAAGCGAACTGAGGGCAGTCGAATATTTGTTCATCTCGGCCAGCGGAACCTTTGCCTTTATGACTTCGAATCCTTTTTCGCTTCCCATTCCAAGCACCATACCCCGGCGGCCCTGCAGGTCACTTATAACATCACCCATCCTGTCGCTCGGGACATATATTTCCACATCATAAACAGGTTCAAGTATCTTAGGACCGGCACTTTTAAACGCCATGCTGAAAGCGTTCCTTCCGGCAAGTTTGAATGATATCTCGTTTGAATCAACAGGGTGCATTTTACCGTCATAAACGTAAACCCTGATATCGCGAGCGTAAGAGCCTGTAAGCGGTCCTACTTCCATTTTTTCCATAATACCCTTCAGGATAGGCGGCATAAACCTTGCATCTATCGATCCGCCAACTATACAGTTAACATACTCGAGTATACCTCCCCAACTCAGTTTTACCTCTTCCTTGTCGCGGACTGAAAGCTTGAGTTCCTTACCGTTTATTTTCATCATGTTCTTTGGCTCGGATCCCTCTTCGTAGGGTTCGATAACCATATGTACTTCCCCGAACTGGCCTGCACCACCTGATTGCTTCTTGTGGCGGTAATCAGCCTGGGATGCTTTTGTAATTGTTTCCCTGTAAGGTATCTTCGGGGCAAGATATTCGGTCTCGATCTTAAAGATCTTATCGAGATGCCATTTAAGGATATTAAGATGATATTCACCCTGACCGGAAACAATTATCTGTTTCAGTTCTTTTGAGTATTCGATCAGGATTGTAGGATCTTCCTGGTGCATCCTGCTAAGGGCTTCTCCCAGTTTCTCCTCATCTCCTTCGCTCAAAGGCTTAATTGCAGTACGGTATTTTGGCTCGGGAAATTCAATATGGTTGAACTTAAAAGAAGCACCCTGGGCATTAAGAGTATCGTTGGTCCGTGTGCTTTTAAGTTTAACAGCTGCTCCTATGTCACCTGTATTGAGCTCAGGAACTTTAACCCTGTTTTTACCTGCACATACGTAGAGCTGGCTCAGTCTTTCCTTTGTTCCGTTGGTGGCATTCACCATGTCAATATTCTCGGTTATTTTACCCGAGATAACCCTGAAATAGTTGATCTCACCAATATGTTCCTCTACAGACGATTTAAAAACGAACAGGGATGGCTGCCCTGCGGGATCAGCCTTCACTTCTTTTCCGTCTGATGTTATCCATGCCGGCATTTCACCTGCCCCGGGTGCGACATTCACTATGAATTCCATTACCCTGTCGACACCCATATTGTTTTTTGCTGATGAACAGAAAACCGGGAACATTCCCCTGCTGACCAGTCCGGCAGTTATACCTTTCTTCATCTCTTCTTCAGTGAGGGTATCGTTCTCGAAGAATATCTCCATGAGCGATTCGTCATTCTCGGCGGCTTTCTCTATCAGTTCGCTCTGCAGGTCTGCTGCCCTGCCTGCATGCTCGTCGGGGATATCAACTATTTCGGGAGTCCCTCCGTCTTTTGGATATCTCAGCATTTTCATCTTCATAACATCGATCACGGAGTCGAAACCTGCTGATTCGTTTACCGGGAATTGAATAAGAGTGACATTACTGCCAAACCTCTCCTTCATCATTTCGTATGTTCTGTCGAAGTTGGCTTTCTCATGATCAAGTCCGTTCACAACAATGATCAGGGGTTTGTTCGCTTTATCGGCATGACGGAAAATGATCTCCGTACCAACTTCCACGCCGTTCTGAACATTAACAAGCAGAAGGCTTGTGTCGGCAGCCTTCAACGACGATATTACACTACCTGAAAAGTCGTCAAGACCAGGTGTGTCAAGGATATTGATCTTATTTCCCTGGAATTCGGTATAAAGAACGGTTGAAAAGATCGAGTTTTCATTTTCCTGTTCTATTGGTCTGTAATCGGAAACAGTGCTTTTGGCTTCAACGGTGCCTCTTCTTTCGATCACGCCTCCATTGAATAGCATAGCCTCAGCGAAAGTGGTTTTACCCGATCCCGAGTTACCCAGGAGTGCAACAGATTTTACCTGGCCGGCTTGGTAAGTTTTCATGCTAGATCTGTAATTATAATATTATACAATTTATTAATTCCGTTTTGAGCGCACAAAGATAATTAAAAAAAGGAATAATGGAATAATGGAATAATGGAATGTTGGAATGGGAGAAGCGGAGAAGGGGAGACTAAGAGACTGAGGGACTGTGAGACCGTTAGAGAGAAAATTTTGCGTAGCGATGTGGGATCCTCCTTCGCTAAAGCTACGGAGGGTTATTCGGTTATTCGTTTATTTGTTTATTCGTTTATTCGTTTCTCTCTCAGTCCCTTCGTCTCTCAGTCCCTTCGTCTCTCAGTCCCTTCGTCTC
>JBJKPH010000191.1:0-7323 GCA_046706585.1 Bacteroidales bacterium
CTCCCGCACAATCTCGACGCAAATCCGGAGGGACATGCAGGAGAGACCCGCGAACAGAGAATAGCCGAATTCACAGAGGTAAATCCCGGTATTTATGTAGCCGGACTGAGGGAGGGAACAATTCTGGTTCGTGATGGGGATAGTCTTGATCTGGTTGGTCCCCGGGGAATGAGAATATTCCTGAAGGGTAAAGCACCATGGGAAGTGTCTCCAGGACCGGGACTCGATTTTCTGCTGGAATAACCATTGAGGGTCAAATCCATTTAACCCGGTTGAAATGAAAAGGCTCTGGAAGGTGTTGAGGATCTCTCTTATCACGATATTATCGACTGTAACACTGTTGTTCATTGCATCGCTGATATTCAGGGAGCCTATTATCAGACTATTTGTAAATGAAGTAAACAGTAACCTGGTGCGCCCGGCCACTGCGAAAAAGATCGGTTTCTCACTGATCAGGCAATTCCCTCATGCTTCAATTCAGATCGAAGATCTTACACTTTTATCGGCTTCATCATCACACGACACTCTGGCATATGTTAAAAAACTGAACCTGGCCCTGAAGATTACCGCCCTGTTGCATAACGAGATAAACATCGGACGCATGTCGTTAAGCAATGGCAGGATATTCATGTATACCGATAGTAACAATATTTCAAATATCCTGTTCTGGAAAAGTGGTGCGGGAAATGATTCATCATCAATTAAGATCGACATTGGAAATATTAAGATCTCCGGTACTTCGTTTACCTGGTTAAGCGAGACAACAGGAGTGAGGATTGATGCTGTGATTAACGATGCTTCAAGCCGTCTTATTTATGAAAAGGATTCGGTTAATGTGGGCCTGACGGCAAATATTGAAGCAGATACAATTCGCTTTGGCTCTACCCATATTATTACAGGACCACTGCCAGCCCAAATCAGAACTGAATTGAAAATCGGGGCTGACGGCATGTTTATCGAACACTCAGGCCTGAATATCGGGGACCAGGAACTCTCCTTCTCCGGCAACCTCTATAACAGGTATGAAAACTATAATATCGCACTTGCTTCTGACAGGGCAATGATTGAAGCCCTGAAGAAATACTTTCCTGCAGGTGCACGATCGGCGACAGATGACTATGGTGTCGGGGGAAGTCTGGCATTCTCATGCAACTTCATGTCAGATGCGAACACAGGGAATGATATGTTTATTAATTCCAGTTTTACTCTTACCTCCGGGGAATTGGTATTTCCTGAAAACGGGCTGAACCTTAACAATATAAAGCTGTCTTCAAACCTTAACTTATCAACAGGAGATCCCCAGGGATCATTTAAAATGAATGCCTCTTCTGCCTCTTTCATAATGAAAGACCATCCCTTTCATGGTTCATTTATTTTGAATGATCTGACAGCCCCGGAAATTGACCTGCTGCTGACCGGAAGTATTACTGCCGCCGAAGCACTTAGACTTTCTGGCATTGAGGGAGTTTCAGGGAACAATGGACTTATCAGGACCAATATCAGGATGCGTGGTAAACTTCCTGAAATCAGTAAGATCACTCCATGGAGCTTTCTCGGTCTTGATCGTTCAGTAAACCTGGGATTTACAGATGTCAGCCTTTCGGGTAAATATTTAGCCTATCCGGTCAGCAACCTTTGTGGTAATATTATGATAGCCGGCAATGGCTGGTTTGACGGTATCAGTTTCCTGCTGGGTGAGCGGAGAGTATTATTGAACGGAAAAATAAGCGGCCTTTCAGGTTTGTCTGAAAAAGGGATAAGTAACCTGTCGGTCACTGCCGGGGTTTGGATTGACCGGTTCGACACCGAAATGATAAAAGTGTTCGGAGACTCGTTCAATACCGGTACCCGCGATGCAGAAAAACAAAAAGTTGACCCCGTGGTCTCTTTTAATATTGATTTCAGCTGTGACAGCCTTGTCTCCGGTAAGTTCAGGTCTTCATACTGCACAGGATCACTTGAGTATACAGACAATAATGCGAGTTTCAACAGGTTTAGTATGAACACCCTGGGCGGGACCATTGCAGGAGAGGGATCAATCAATCACACAGATGATAACAACTGGGTTGCTTCAGGTAGTTTCGACCTGTCAAATGTCGATATCAACGAAACATTCAGTGTGTTCAATAATTTCGGTCAGGATGAACTTAAAGCGGAGAACATAAGGGGGGCGCTTAGTGGTAAGGTAAGCATCAATATGCATACTGATTCGCTTTTCAATCCTGATCTCAGTTCTGTCTCCGCTTCGGGGAACTACTCCATTATAAACGGAGAACTTGTCAATTTTGAGCCCATAACTAAGCTTTCAGGATTTATCGAACTCTCTGAACTCCGCGATATCAGATTCTCTGAACTTAAAAACGATATTTTTATAGATGATCAAAAAATCATTATCCCATCAATGGATATCAAATCATCAGCTGTCGATCTGTCGGTTTCGGGGGAACAATCATTCAGTGGCAATTATCTTTACCATGCAAAGCTGCTCCTTTCAGAGATACTAAGCCGAAAAGCGGCCGATTCGGGTAACAGACTCACCGAATTTGGTGTTGTAGAGGACGATAATCTTGGAAGAACAACCGTTTATCTTAAACTCGAGGATAAGGGAGACGGGGCAAGGGTCAGTTACGATATGGCGGCCATGAGAGGTGATCTGAGACAGGATCTTAAGACTGAAAGGGAGAACCTTCGTAACATCCTGAATGAGGAGTACGGGTGGTATTCCAATGATACTACCAGGAAAAGTAACCCTGAGGAAACCAGGAAATTCAGGATCATATGGGAGGAAGCCGATTCAATTGGTACCACAAGGCAGGTGGAAGATGATAAAAAGCTACCTTTGCTCAGGCTGTTTAAGAAGAAAAAGGGTAACCAATGAGATCAGAGTCGAACATTTACCGCAGAAGAGTAATATGGAAGCTGGCGCTTCTCTCTCTGGCCGTTTTTATCGGTCTCGGCTCCCTGCTTTTTACCGACAGGCTGATAGACCAGCTAAAGGAAGAGGAAAAGGAGATTGTCAGACATTGGGCTGAAGCTACCAGCCTGATTGACACTTATGAAGATGACCAGATACTGGCATTTCTTTTTTCAATAATAGAGAAGAATAATGCAATACCTGTAATTCTGGTCGACAGCGAAGGAAAGATAAAAGACCACAGAAACTTTAATCCAACAAAGGCATCCAATCCCGGGTATCTCGAGGAACAATTAAGAAAGATAAAGGCGAAAACCGATCCCATAATCATTGAGATTGGAAACGGCGAAAGGGATTATATCTATTACAAGGAAAGTACAATACTTACAAAGCTAATGTACTATCCTTATATTCAGCTCTTTGTAATTATGATGTTCATCTCGATCTCATATTTTGCCTTCAGCATGTCACGGAAGGCTGAGCAGAACCAGGTGTGGGTGGGAATGTCGAAAGAAACGGCGCATCAGTTGGGAACACCAACATCTTCGCTGGCAGGTTGGGCTGAGCTTATCAAAGATCAGTATCCAGAAAGTAATATTCCCGATGAACTTGCCATGGATGTTCAGCGACTTGAAAAGATTACGGAAAGGTTTTCTAAAATAGGATCCCAGCCTGAGCTGAAGGAGGAGGATCTCGCCGGGGTGCTCGCCAGGAGCATTGAATACCTCAGATTAAGGTCGGGGCCAAGGGTTGAGATTGAAATTGACAACAGCAATAATGAAATAATATTACCACTGAATACCGTCCTGTTCGAATGGGTTATAGAAAACCTGTGCAAGAATTCAATTGACGCCATGAACGGCAGCGGAAAGATACTGATAAAAGTTACCTCCGGCCAGGACAAAGTGATCCTTGACGTTTCGGATACAGGCAAGGGAATACCGAAATCGGCTCAGAAAAGAATTTTTAAACCCGGATATACAACGAAGCAAAGGGGATGGGGGCTTGGACTCTCCCTGGCAAAAAGAATAGTTGAAATATACCATGCCGGTAAGATCTTCGTTAGACATTCCGATCAGGGAAGGGGAACAACCATCAGGATTGTTTTACCTTTGCACAAGAAATGAAAAGGACAGATATTGAAATAATGGCCCCCGTAGGGTCATACGAATCACTTGCAGCCGCAATACAGGGGGGAGCCGACTCAATATATTTCGGAATTGAGCAGCTGAACATGAGGGCTCGTTCAGCAAACAATTTTACAATTGACGATCTGAAACATATCACCTCGGTATGTTCTGAAAACAATATCAAAAGCTATCTAACTCTGAACGTTGTGGTGTATGATAACGAGATGGAACAGATGCGGTCAATTGTTGATGCAGCAAGGGATAACGGGATCTCTGCCGTTATAGCAACAGATATGTCCGCAATAAGGTATTGCCGTGAATCGGGCATGGAAGTTCATCTTTCGACCCAGGTAAATATTACCAATATTGAATCATTGAAATTCTACTCCCAATGGGCCGATGTGGTCGTCCTGGCCCGGGAACTTAACCTCGGGCAGGTTAAGGATATCTGTACGGTTATTGAAAAAGATGATATCAGGGGGCCGGGGGGAGATAAGATCAGGGTCGAGATGTTCTGCCACGGGGCATTATGCATGGCAGTATCAGGTAAATGCTATATGAGCCTGCATGAGAATAATGCTTCGGCAAACAGGGGCAATTGTTACCAGACCTGTCGTAAATCATATATTGTTACCGAGAAGGAAACAGGTTATGAGCTCGAGATCGATAATGAATTTATTATGTCACCCAAGGATCTGAGCACTATTGGCTTTGTCGACAGGCTGCTTGATTCGGGTGTAAGAGTATTAAAGATAGAAGGCAGGGCAAGATCACCTGAATATGTTAAGACTGTGACCAAAGTATATGACGAAGCTGTTAAGGCAGTGATTGATGGTACTTATAACAGCGATCTTATTGATACTCTTTCAGCCAGGCTGGCCACAGTTTTTAACCGGGGTTTCTGGAATGGATACTACCTTGGACAGAAACTCGGAGAGTGGAGCCGGAGCTACGGATCAAGTGCAACCATGAGAAAGATCTATACGGGAAAAGTCACAAACTTCTTTTCAAAGATCGGTGTTGCAGAGATCAAGCTTGAGACCGGGCCTCTTGAAAAAGGTGAGAAACTGCTTATAACGGGTCCGACCACAGGTGTTGTTGAATTCGAGGTCAGAGAGCTCAGGGTAGACGATAAAGATGTCGAAAAGGCAGAAAAAGGGGTTTATTGCTCAATCCCGGCACCGGAACTCCTGAGAAGGTCTGATAAAGTATACAGATGGGTTGATGCTTCCATGATCAGGAAACAATAGGATCAGAGCCCGGCCTTATCGGCAGCTTCAAGTATCAGGGCTACATTAATTTCTGTTTCGGTTGTATCGGTTTCGATAATGGTCACCGCCGACCGGTCCCTTTTTTCAAGCCCGTAAGTATAACTTTTATCGTAATATACGAGCACAATTTCGATAGCATCCCTTATACGTCCTTCCGTTATGGCTTCAACAGCTTTCCCCGCAAGCTCATGTCCCAGTCTCTTTTCAATTTTCCTGACCGATCCGATCAGCTCTTCGACGGGGAACGTGCCATATTCTCCTGCAAGCTTTTCCAGTCTGGTGGCAGGTGCAGACATAAGTGCCAGCAGGTGTGATCTTCTTATCAGTCCATAAACCTCGTCAGGCATAAACACTGTTCCGATATTCCGGCTCTCGTCCTCCAGAAAGAGTCTTCGCCCGGGATCTGTCCGGCTCATTTCGGCATACAGAAGATTCGCAAAATGCTCAGATGAAGGCTGTATGCCCATACCCAGGGAGCCAAAAGCAGAGCCTTTATGACATGCCAGTCCTTCGAGGTCGATCACCTGCTCCCCAAGCTCACCCAATCTCTTCAGTATATTTGTCTTGCCGCTTCCCGTAAGTCCTCCTATTATTACCGCCCGCCGGTCACCGGCAAAATATGACAGGATATGGTTCCTGTAGTTCTTATATCCTCCTTCAAGCAGAAAACAGGAAAGTCCCGCCTGTGAAAACAACCATGCCATACTTGCCGAACGCATTCCTCCCCTCCAGCAATGGATCAGGATCTCCTTTTTCTCTCCGGCATGACCGATACCCTGCTTTAATAAGTGTGACATTCGGGGTCCCACAAAATCAAGACCCATGAGTATTGCCTCTGTTTTTCCTTTCTTTTTATACAGTGTCCCCACTTCGGCTCGTTCCTCATCACTGAAAAGAGGGATATTGACAGCACCAGGGATATGCCCCTGCATAAATTCCGAAGGAGTTCTGACATCAACAATGGTGGTATCCTTGCCCTTCAGCAGAAATTCGTCTATACCAATAGTTTGAATGTTATCCAACTTGCCTGGGAAAAAACTTGACTAAAACCTTCCTGATATCTTCCTGTCTGACAGGTTTGGGAAGGAAATGATGCATCCCGCATAAATCAGCCTTCTTGATCGACTCACTTGTACTGTCGGCGGTAAGCGCAATAATTTTCACATCATGGTCTTTGGAAATAATTTCTCTCGCTGCCGCATAACCATCCATTACGGGCATAATGAGGTCCATGAATATCACGTCGTATTTTTTATCACCTGCCATTTGAACAGCAACTTCACCATTCTCGGCAAGGTCGATATCCAGTCCGAAAGTTTTCATTATTGCGGCGGCCACTTTCTGATTAATAATATTATCCTCAACAACCAGGATATTCAGGTCCTCTCTGATCGCTTTGGTCATTTTTTCTTCAATGGAAATCTCAATAGCAGGAAATTTTTCAGTGATAATATTGAATAGCTCGCTGGCGTGGAAAGGCTTGATTATATATTCATCCACTCCGTACTGGATGCATCGTGAATAGTTGCCTTTTATATCATTCGAGCTGATCATAATGATCAGGAATTCCTTATACAGCTTTTCCTCCCAGAATTCCTTAGCAGGGATAAAACCATCGAAATCGACAGTATCGAGCAGTATGATCATCCTGTATTTATCATCAGGATAGTCAAGATTTGTCTTTACAAGATTGATCGTTTGTTTTTGCCAGCTTGTAACATATGTCGTTAACCCGAAGCCATGCAGTGCATTCAGCAGTTCCTCGTCTCTTTCCCTTCCCCCGTTTACAACCAGTGTTTTGATATCGGAATAATTCTTCACTTTCTCAGGCTCATACGACTTTTTCACCCTTTTGTTCGAATATACCCTGACCGAGAACACAAATCTGGCTCCCGGAGTATCAGGATCATCAGAAAGGCCTGACGGGATTGAAGGTGTCAGTTCTCCTCCCATCAGTTCGATCAGGTTCCGGGCAATTACTCCCGGCAAACCTTTTCGACGTAACCTG
>JBJKPH010000192.1:0-4511 GCA_046706585.1 Bacteroidales bacterium
GTTTCATCGGCGAGCTTATCAACAGGAATTCAAGTACACGTAACGAATATCTTGTAAAGGAAAAAACAGGCAGGGACTGAAAGGATACTTAGGCTACTTATCTATTACTTCGAACTCTTTCTGCAAAACATTTCCCCGGCTGTCGACTATAGTAAGTATATGTTTACCCGGCGAAGGGTTCAGACCAACCTGGTGTATAATACTGGTTGCTTCAATAAATTCATTATCCAGATGCCAGTAAAGTGTTTCTCCCGGTTCACGATGGGCAGCTTCAAAAATAACTTTTCCTTTTCTCCCGTCACTTTCAACCGGCACATATATACCCGAAAGGTTCCTGGGATAGAGCAGTTCGATCTGACTGACCGGTGATTCACCTGAGCAACCGGGATAAAAAGGCGGTAGTATCCTGTACGAAGCATTTGTCTTTCGGTAGTACCACTCCTGGGCGGGTGGCAAAACAAACCATGAAGCATGGATTATTTTTGCAGGATCATAGCATGAGGCATCAACAAGGTACCTGCCGTCAGCCGATAGGTTCACGGGAATATGGAAAGGACATACCGGAGAGTTCAGTCCTGCTCTGGGAACCATTCCGTATACTACTTCTTCACAGTCAGGTCCGGCACGGTAACCGCTCTTACTGCATAATTCAACCTCAACAAGTTCATTTTCGGGCATATCGAACCATCCCCCAAGATCCAGCAGGCTTGCTATATCAAACATCAGGGGAGCGGCTGATGAAACGCCTGTGAGCCCTGGACGCCCCTCGCCGTCGGCATTGCCTGCCCATACCGCTACTACGTAAGCGGGGCTTACGCCTATAGCCCATGCGTCCCTGAATCCGAAACTTGTTCCGGTCTTCCATGCAAGGTTTGAAGATGAGGAAAAATTCTTCCATCCGGCATAATCAGCAGGCCTGTTAACCTCCTTCATGGCATTAAAGGCAAGCCATATAGCACCTTTTGATATTGGAACATCTCCGGGTATCATTTTTTCACCTTCTTTCTCATCTTCCAGATAAAAGGGCCTGATTTCACTGCCTGCCTGGTTTTCACCCTCCAGCTTTCGCGCAAGTCTTGCATAGCATCCTGCCAGTTCAAGGAGCGAAGCCTCACCCCCGCCCAGTATCAGTGATAACCCGTAATGATCGGCGTCATGGGTAAAAGTAGTGAATCCAAGCTGCTGAAGCAGTAAAAGTAATCTTGCAGGTGTATATGATCGTAACATCTCCACGGCAGGCACATTCAAAGACCTGCTCAGTGCCTCCGAAGCCCTCACGGCACCCCTGTACTTCAGGTCATAGTTCTTAGGCGAATATCCCGAAAACTCAACCGGGACATCCGGTACGAGCATCTCCGGCAATATCTCTCCTGAGCTTAACATTCCTGCATAGAGGAAAGGTTTGAGGATGCTCCCGGTACTCCTGGGTGCAGTAACAAGGTCAACATTACCAGAGTGTTCCGCTATCGAATCACATATATTTGCCGCGTAGGCCTTTATCTCCAGGCTCCCTGTTTCGATAACGATGGCAGCCATATTATGGATTTCATTCAGTTCATTAACCTGCTGGCTGATCTGTGACAGCCTTAATACATTCGCCTGCAGGTCATAGTCGATAGTTGTACGGTACTTCCCGGGACTAATTGATGCCATCCTGTCTGCAATCTGGGGTGTCAGTCTGGGAAGTGAATGGATTGACTGCGGCAATGGTTCTCCCTTAGCCAGTGAACAGGTTAGTGAATCTATTTTACCGTGTGCTGCAAGCTTATCAAGCAGGGCGTTACGCTTGGCTATCAGTTCAGGATTATTGCGACCTGGATATAACATCGAGGGAGCATTGGGCAATACGGCCAGGAGCGCCGCCTCACCCCACGAAAGCTGTCCGGGCCGGCATCCGAAATATCTCCAGGCCGCAGCATCGATACCCACTACATTTCCCCCGAAAGGTGCGTTCGAAGCATACATCAGCATTATCTCCTGCTTGCTGTGGATCACCTCCATCTTCAGGGCCATAAGTATCTCGATAGCTTTCCTCAGGTAAGTACGCGGAGGATTGTTGCCTGCAAGCCTTGCTACCTGCATAGTTAATGTGCTTCCTCCGCTTACAATCGTTCCGCTCCTTATATTCTGTACAAGGCTCCTGGCAAGAGATACGGGGTTAACCCCAGGATGAGCGTAGAACCACCTGTCTTCAAAGATGACCACCGCTTCGCAGTATTTTTCAGGCAGTGAATCGGCCGGAGGGAAACGCCACTGGCCATCGTCGGCAATATGGGCTCCCAGCAGCCTGCCGTCTGAGGCTTCAACCACGGTCGACAATGAAGAATCGAAATGTGTTCCCGGGATAATAGCATAAATACATATTACTATTATTCCGGTTATCAACAGAGCCGGACCATTACGGCCAAAATATTCTTTTCTGCCCGGCGAACTCATTCATCCCCTATCCTTGCCACAACTGCTTCCCTTCCCGGGCCCGATGCAAAGACCGAGTTATCATACATCCCTTCACATACTACGGCCGGCACGTAAAATTCACCCGCGTATGCTGCAGTCAGATTTACTGTAAAGGTTGCGCTCTTCCCCTGTGCAAGGTTGAAGTAAGTGTATACCCTGTCATCACGAATATCGCGGTATGTATAAGCGCTGTTCTCAGTGGTGGCAGCACCCTCGAACAAGCGTGTATTCATTATCTCCCATCCGGCCGGGAAAACCTGCGACAGGGCAATGTCATTTATCCTTACGGGCTGCCTGTTTGTAACCTTCACCTCGGCCACGAAATCGGTGCCCTGAACTATCATAGAAGGATCTATCTCCTTACCATCCCTGGTAAGATATTTAATATCAAGGCTCACTCCACGTGACTCAGCTTCTGTTGAGTATTCTATTGGCGTACCGCTCCATGTAAGACAAACATAAAGAGGCCCGTCACTATTATTATCTACCTTTACCGAAGCCGATCCGTTGTCACCGAACTCAACCGGATACACATTTACTGCCTTTTTCGTTGAATATGAGTCCTGCTTACCATTAAACGTTACCCTGTACGACAATGCTTCATTTGTTGCTTTGCCAAAAAACTCCGACATGGCTACCAGGCACCATGCTGTCGATTGTGTACTCATCCACAGGTTGGATGATAGTGTTTCCGACAGCTCAGTGGCGATCTTCAGTCCGGTTTCATTTTCACCGAGTATCGACAGTACATCAAGTATAACTGCCTTATCTCTTTCGCGACTGCCATATATCTCAATGTATGGTTTTACCGGCTCAGTATTTCTCAGATCGGCCAGTTCAAAGGCCACTTCCTTTCTTCCGGCCAGTCCATATGCTCCTGCGAGATACCATTTTGCCATGAATGTCAATTCGGTCTGTCTCTCCCTGAGCCTGTTCATTGCTCCGATTACCGGCTCCCCGGCCCTGGCCAGTATATATAGCCTGTATGCCTGTGTAACCTGTTCATAGCCCCTTCCTGCACTGAAACTGTAACGGTTAACCTCTCCACTGATATAACTCAGGGCCCGGTTCTTTACTCCTACCGGTAACGGGTATCCTGCACGCTCTGCCTCTATCAAAAAGTGTGTGGCATAGTTAGTTCCCCAGTCGCTGATATATCCTCCGCCCGGCCAGAATGTGAAGCCACCGTTCGATTGCTGAAACCTTCTGAGTTTGTTCAATCCCTCGTTTATATTGAACTTTATCTCATCAACTCTTGCCTGACTGATATCAGTAAGCTGTGGCAGGTATAATTGTGGGAACAGCGCCGATGTTGTTTGCTCAATACACCCGTGAGGATAACTGATAAGGTAACCCAGCCTCTTTTCAAGGTTCAGCGGAAGGTTCCCCGATATCTCAACCCTTGCACTGTTTGATCCTTGAGAACCGAAAGCGGAAATATTCTCCATGAACGATTCTCCGGGTTCTATCCTTTTAATATTCATTTTCGTTTCCGGCGGATTGGGATTTATCACATCAATATATATCTCATGCTTTCCTCTTTCACTGCCGGATGTTGCGGTTATTACAACCTTTGCCTGTCCGGTGGCCGGAGAAACTTCGAAATCGAAATCGGTTTCGTATTCACCTGTTGCCGGCGTCTCGATCACTTTTGACGCCGGACCAACGGGAACCAGTAAATCGTTGGTCTCAATTTCCACGTTTACCTTTTTAATACCTTCTTCCATAACAAAAAGCGATACCGGGATCTTAATCCTGTTACCCGGAGCAAGTACTCTTGGAAGCGTTCCCAAAACCATTACCGGATTGCTTACCGGCACTGTCTTTTCTGTATTCCCGTAGGCTGTTCCGCTTGCAGCAACAACCATTGTGCGTACCGATCCGACATACTGGGGCAATGAGATCTCATGCTCTTTACTTTCACCTTTCCCCAGATGGAATGGCCCAAGAACCCTTACAACAGGTTCGAATCGTCTCTCCCTGTTCTTCGACGGGTCGGTGGCAGATTCGTCACCACCCACAGCAAACATGCTTTCAAGTTTACCACCATAGGC
>JBJKPH010000193.1:0-5304 GCA_046706585.1 Bacteroidales bacterium
GTTCTGGCCGGACTAAAAAAGTCACTGCCTGAGCGCTACCATCATATGATCCCTATGAATGAGAAAGCACTGCTAAGGGGTATGGAGATCATAAATAAACTGAATTAGGGCACGGGGCGCAGGGTACAGGGCATGGGGAAATGTGACGAAGTAAGGTAGAGACGGTTTCTTTATCTCAGGGTTCTTTACTCCCTGCGACTTATGTCTTAAGTCCATTTACTCGTATCTTGCGCCTTTTATCTTTTGTCTTTTTCTTTACGTTTATTCCTCTCATCCTTCATAGAAGTGCATATCCCGTATATATTTCCAGACTCCATGGGGGAGAAGATGACGCACGTCCTTGCCCGTCCTGATACTGTCGCGGATAAATGTGCTTGATATTCCTATCACCGGGGCATTTACATCATTAATGGTGGCTTCGCTGATAAGCTTTTCGAGTTCGGGAACCAATTCAGTATGTGATGTGTTACGGGGATATACATAGAACACACAGCTCTTTACCAGCTGACCGGCATTTTTCCATTTGTGGAGTGTAATAAGGTTGTCATGTCCCATTATAAGCGAGAATTCCCTGCCAGGATATTTTTCATTGAGGTAAGCCAGAGTGTCGATAGTATATGAGGGTTGGGGCATTTTTGTCTCGATATCGGAGACCCTGAACCTGTCGTCATCACCAATTGCTATCTCCACCATCTCAATACGGTGGTGATCGGCCAGTAGTGTGTTTTTCTTCTTAAGAGGGTTGTGTGGACTGACCACGAACCATATTTCATCCAGGCCGGTATATTCAACCATATAGTTGGCGATGGCCATGTGACCTATATGAATGGGATTATATGAACCGAAATATAGGCCGGTTTTCATAATTTCAAGGTGTTGTTAATAAACTTCCTTACAAGCTCTTCGGCTTCTACGCTTGCTCTGTCCAGGTTATCGTTTACTATTACGTGATCGAAAACGGAAGCCTTTTCCATCTCGTCCCTTGCTTTTGCTATCCTCATCTCGATCTTGTCGGGTGTTTCGGTTGCCCTTTTTTCGAGTCTCTCGCGAAGAACCTCAATTGAGGGGGGCCTGATGAAGACCGATAGTGCTTGTTGACCGAAGATCCTCTTCAGGTTGATCCCACCCATTACATCCACATCAAAGATTGCGTGATTACCGTTTTGCCAAATCCTGTCGATCTCTCTCTTAAGCGTTCCGTAGTAATGGTCCTTGTATACCTCCTCCCACTCGATTAATTCCCCGGCTTTTATCTTACTGGTAAACTCTTCTGCCGTAAGAAAGTAATATTCCTTTCCATCAACCTCATCACCTCTTGGTTTCCTGCTTGTTGCCGAAATGGAAAATTCAAGATTAAGGTCTCTTTCTACCAGGTATTTTACTATCGTTGTTTTACCTGAACCTGATGGTGCTGAAAATATTAAAACTTTTCCGCTCATAGCTTAAAAACGAATTGGTCAGAGGATGTTGAGAACCTGTTCCTTTATCTTTTCGAGTTCATCCTTCATTTTCACAACAATCTTCTGGATGGCTGCATCATTGGCCTTTGAACCTATTGTGTTTATTTCCCTGCCCATCTCCTGAGCAATAAAACCCAGCTTTTTGCCGGTGTTATTTTCAGATCCCATCTCTTCCAGGAAGTATTCACAGTGTTTCCTGAGTCTTACCTTTTCTTCGTTTATGTCCATTTTCTCAAGAAAGAATATGATCTCCTGTTCAAACCTGTTCTGGTCGATGTTCTCTGATCCCAGCGAATTAAGATTTGAGATCAGCCTTTCCCTTATCGTTTCGATCCTTTGTCCCTCCAGTGGCTCTATCCCGGTGAGCAATTCGGTTATCATGCCTGTCCTTAACCTGAGATCTTTTTCCATGGCTTTACCTTCCTCCACACGATGAGCGTCAACCTCTTCAAGAGCTTTTATTGTTACTCCCCTGAGTTGTTCCCACTCGCTCTCTGTCATCTCCTCCTTTTCTGTACGTAGGGTTTCCGGCAGACGCATTATTATCTGCAACATCTGCTCCTTTGAGTCGATATAAAGCTCTCCGGCAACCTCTGAAAGCTGGCTGTAGTAATTTTTTACAGCTGCCTTGTTTATTACAGGTACATTTTGATCATCAAGCACATCAACATTTAATGAGAAATCGATCTTTCCCCTGTCGAGCATATTGTTGATAATATTCCTGATCTCAATCTCTTTCTCCCTGTAGAGCCATGGCATTTTTGCCGAAATGTCGAGTTGTTTACTGTTAAGTGATCTTATTTCTACCGACAGTTTTTTTCCATTCACTTCGAGTGAAGATCTGCCAAATCCAGTCATTGAACGGATCATGATGCTTCAGTTTGTTGTATGGCAAAATTATAAAAAAAGGGGAAACTCAGGGACGATCGAATTTTACAATTACCTTTTTTTTCCACCTACCGGTTGTATAGTAGCCCCATGCAAGGATGAGCCCGACCATCCATCCTATCGGAAATGACCACCAGATACCAGTTTCATTACCTATCCTGTTCGACAGGTACCAGGCAAGTGGGATTCTTACCAGCCACAGCGACAGTAGAGAGATGAACATGGGTATCATGGTATCTCCCGCACCTCTCATAACCCCGTTAAAGGTGAACATCATTGCAAAGATTATATAGAAGAGGCTCACTATTGTCAGGTACTGGTGTCCTATTCGTATAACATTGCTGTCGTTGGTGAAGGCATCCATAAAGAATGAACCGAAAAAGACAATTATCAGGGTTGTTGCAATGGTTACAACTGCAGTCATCGAGATTGATGAGATCAGTCCTGACCTGACACGTTCGGGCTTGTTGGCACCAAGATTCTGCCCGACGAATGTTGCAAGAGCCTGTGCCATTATCATTGCCGGTATAGTAGCTATGGCATCAAGCCTGCTGGCAACAGAGAATGCTGCGATCACATCTGTACCGAATGAGTTTACGATTCCCATGATCGCCATTATACCAAGGGCAACAAAGGTTTGTTGCAGACCAGTAGGGAGACCTATTTTTACGCTCTTTTTGAATATGTCGCGGTCAAATCCCATCTGTTTGATCCTGATGTTGAACATCTGGTGATGCCTGTTGAGGTATATGACGGCTGTGATAAATGCACCTCCCTGAGAAATAATCGTGGCAAGGGCTACTCCTTCAACACCCATATGAAAGACAATAACGAAAAGCAGGTCCAGGATAATATTTGTTATCGTCGAAATAATCATAAAGTACAGTGGAGTTTTTGAATCGCCCATACCCCTTAGTACTGCACTTGTTCCGTTGAATCCGAAGAAGCCGATCATCCCGAGAAGGTAGATCTTAAGGTATGATAATGCCTGCGGCATAACTTCCTCAGGCAGGTTCAGTAACCTGAAGATCTTCTCACTGAAGATAATCCCTGTGACTGTTGTAATAATTGATGCGAAGAATAGTGCGATATACATCGTATCGATAGCCCTTCGTACTCTTTCATAATCCTTTGCACCAAAATACTGGGAAATAACAATGGTAATGCCACTTGCCAGCCCAATGATCAATGAAATAAGAACGAATATAACAGGGAATGATGCTCCGACACCTGCCAGGGCTTCCTTGCCCAGGAAATTACCAACAACGATACTGTCGACAATATTATATAACTGTTGAAACAGGCTTCCGGCCAGCATTGGCAATGCAAACTGAAGGATGTGTCTGCCTTCCTTTCCAACCGTCATATCTTTCATTCCGGGAACTCTCTTATAAAATATGGTTGGCAAAAGTAGGTATTTATTCTGCGTAAGTGAAACTTTTTTGAACCTATTGTCAGTTCATTTGTAAAATATATTAACTGTTATACTCATTCATTTTTTTGGCTTTTACTATCATCTTCAGGCACTATTTCCGTTATATAGAATATTTGCATTAATTTTGTACTCCCGGGAGGAATATAATGTTGAAGATCCAAAAGAGAAAAAAGAGCTATACAGGTATGAAGTATAAGATCAACAGGTTATCATTAGTTTTTGTCGCTTTATTATTATTGAATATCATTTCCCCGGCTTTACACGGACAGGAAAGAATTGACTCATTAATTGTTAAAACCGGGGTTGATACTCTTGTTACACCGGATGATATCGATTCACTTTCGTTAATAGGTATTGATAGAATATCATTCACTTATGATGAGGCAGTGAAATATCTTACCGGCTGGTATTCATCATCCGACAGATGGAAGAGAAAAGACGACCCTCTCAGGATGGCAATGGCAAGAGTGCTTTTCGAAGCTACACATGATCCATTTTACAATACTGAAACATTTCTGGCTGGCTAAAACTGGGACAATGCAAAGATCCCGGTAAGGGATTTTTACCTGTGGGATTCGATAATGGTTGAAATACCGGTTGCTAAAAGGAATCTGGAGGCGAGTGACTCGTTTTATGTCGATTTTGCACATCCCGACAGCCTGGTAGCAATCAATGCCCTGCCGGTTGTTAACGACTCCTATGGCAAAGACAGTCTCATTCTGGTTTTGAAGGATACGCTTACACACCTTATAAGCAGTAATCAGGATTTTCCCTTTGTCTATTACGACTATCCCCTGGTGGGTGATTCGTTAGAAGTGGCAATGAATATGCTTCTCGGGCTGGTGACTTCAAATGATTCATCTTTGGTAGTTTTTAAAGGCAGTGAGGGCTCTGTGCCCGTAATGCTCAGTAACAATAATACAGGATTGTCGAGGTTGTGGCTGAAAAATGAATGGGGAGAGGAGGTCTCTGTGTGGATTGGCAGCACAAGCAGGGACACGGTAAGTATCATTGCAGAAGAAGGAGTGCATTTCAGCCGGCCCGACAGGACCACCAATATAGCCGATACGCGGATTGAGACCAAAAAGATTGACAATTCCAGGCTTGCCGATACAAAAGCTATTGACTATAAGCCTAATTACTGGAAGTTTTACTCTGAGGCGGCATTCATTTTTAATCAGGCACTGCTTAAAAACTGGGTTAAAGGGGGAGAGAGCAATATCTCCACCACCCTTGATATCCAGGGAACAGCCGATTATAACAACAAGGATAAGAAGTTAAGATGGAATACACAGGGAAGGTTGCGGTATGGTTTATTGATGTCGGGTGAAAACGGGCTCAGAAAGAACATCGATCAGATCGACATTGTTTCAAAATTCAATTTCAAGGAAGTCGGAAAATTCAATTTCAGCGCAACAATGCTTTTCAAGACACAGCTGGCAAATGGTTTTACCTATCCCGAAGGAAGTGATCCTGTGCTGGTGTCAAAATTCTTTAACCCTGCTGCTATCACCCTGGGTC
>JBJKPH010000194.1:0-10866 GCA_046706585.1 Bacteroidales bacterium
TTTCCACCCTTTTATCACCGTCGGACGGATATCCGGCACATGAGTATATCAGTGGTGCATGCTTTCTCCCTTCCGGGTGGTATTTTCCAACACCCATAAATGGAACTGATTTTTGACCGTTAATGACTGATGGAACCATCCGTCCGGCACTGTTCTTTACAAGCTCTGCAGCCATATTGCTCTCTTTTACTTAATTTTCGGTTTCAGACTCAGGTTCATCCCAGTTCGCGGGCAGAAGATCCATCCTGACAGCCAGGCTTATCGTTCTTTCCGCCCTCCTGACCACCGGCGGATCGATCATCTTTGAGCCAAGCGACACCACACCAAGCCCTTTATTTTCAGCCTCCCTGAATGCAATCACAATCCTGCGCGCCTTATCGATTTCCTCGTCTGAAGGAGCAAAGCCCCTGTGTATAACTGCTATCTGGCGAGGATGGATACATCCCATCCCTTCAAATCCGAGTGACTTTGACAAACTTACGTTCTGTGATAATGCCTCCATATCAGACACATCGGAGAATACGGAATCGATCGGTTGAATAGCAGCAGCCTTGCAGGCATTTATTATCCTCATCCTTGCATAGAGTGATTCATAGCCACCTGCAGTACGTTGAACACCAAGATCTGCCGTGTAATCCTCAAGGCCAATGGCCATTGCAACAATGTTCTCAGAAGAGGTAGCAATATCGAACGCCCTTTCAACACCCAAAGCACTTTCAATTATCGGCATCAGAAATACCGGTCTTTCGATCCCGGCTTCACGTTTCAGTTGAATTATTCTATCTTCCAGCCTGATAATGTAATCTGCACTCTCGCATTTTGGTACAAGTATTACATGTACATTATGCGGGACAATATAGCTAAGATCCTCAATACCCATTTCTCCCTGGGTTATCCTGACCATTCTCTCTGAATTGTATGAGTTCACCTGCCGGAGTGCATTCCTTACCAGCAATCTTGCTTCATGCTTTCTGGCAGGAGCCACGGAATCCTCCAGATCGAATATCAGACCATCGGGAGAATGCAGACCTGCATTAAGCATCATGCTGGGAGTATTACCCGGGAGGTACAGCCTGCTGAACCTGAATCGCTCCCTTTTTGTTTCATACATGTTTTCAGGTATCATCTCAGGGAGATATTCACTGATATCGGGCCTGATCATCCTGACAGCTGCCTCAAGTCGCGCGGCAATAACGAAAGGAAGTGCACCTGAATCATTGATCCATACGCCGGCACCTGAAATGTCAAAAAATGACAGGATCTCCCTTATGAGGTCTTCAATCGATTGGCCATACATCGCCTTAACCTTTGAATCGAGGTTAACATCGATACCTTTTCCGGATCTGACCTCCAGCTTTATTTCACAATCTGACCTGATCTTAGGGCCCCAATTGCCAGTAATCACAACCATATCTTTCATAATGAAATATTTATCCCGGAAAATTCAGTACTATTACATCAGCAACTACCTGCCCGGTTGTCCTTTCAGCTTCAGATCCCATCACAGGGGCAAAACCTGCATACTCACGCCTGCAGGTTCTCAATGAACACCTGCTCCTGATACAAATATAAGAATTGAATCATGAGTTAAAAATATACAGGAGTGTATTCACTTTTCTTCACACAGTTCGGTAAGCACACCGAAAGTTGACCCCGGATGAAGAAACGCTATATCAAGTCCCTCTGCCCCCTTACGGCTATTTGTGTCAATAAGCCTTACACCCAGGGCTTCGGCCTTCCTTAACTTCTCATTGACATCATCCACCGCAAAGGCAATGTGGTGTATCCCTTCACCCCGCTTTTCAATAAATTTTCCCAGAGGCCCTTCAGGATCGGTGGGTTCAAGCAGTTCGATCTTCGTCTCACCAATCAGAAAGAATGCTGTCTTCACTTTCTGATCCTCCACAAACTCAATATTATAGCATTCAAGGCCGAATACCTTCTCATAAAAGGAGATTGCCTTATCAAGGTTTCGTACTGCAATTCCGATATGTTCAACGCGGGTGGGTTTCATTGTATCATACATTTTTGATTCAGGCTATAAAATTAACAGTTAATAGATCCTCTTCAAGCAGATAAAAATCATTTTTTTCTGAAATTCTTTTTCCCGGTTCATTATCTTTTTAACGCGATGTACCATCCTCCGGTCACAAAATACTATTTTTACAAAGTAAAAGTATTTAGTACAAAATCAGGGATAGGCATGAAAATTCTATATTACGACTGCTTTTCAGGGATAAGCGGCGACATGAACCTAGGAGCCATGATAGACCTTGGCGTTGAAGCCGAATGGTTAAAAGGTGAGCTAAACAAACTAAACCTCCCGGGCTGGGAAATCAAAACCGAAAGAGATCAGAGGCATGGAATTTTCGGAACTAAAGTTACTGTTGATCAAACCGTTAAAGAACATGTACACAGACATATGTCAGATATACGTAATATTATCAACAACAGCGATCTTTCGGATGCAGTCAAATATACCAGTCTGAAGATCTTCAGTTTAGTAGCCGAAGCAGAAGCAAAGGTGCACAATACTGACATAGAAAAGATCCATTTTCACGAGGTTGGGGCTGTTGACTCGATAATTGACATTGTGGGTGCCGCCATATGTTTCCACAAACTTGATATATCTAAGGTAATGGTATCTACGCTTGAACTGGGGTCGGGCTTTGTTGAATGCGCACATGGAACGTTGCCGGTTCCGGCTCCGGCTACAGCAGAAATAGCAAAGGACCTAATTGTTTCGGCAGGCGGTGTTGATTTTGAGGCGACAACCCCGACAGGGGCTGCAATTGTTGCTGCACTGGGAAATGAATTTGGTAGTAAACCATTGTTCAGGATTGGGTTAACAGGCTATGGTATCGGACACAGGGTCAATCCGCTTAAACCCAACATTCTCAGGGTTTTCATGGGTGAAACAGATGAGAATGGTATACCCGGACAGGATGCAATGATGATAGAGTGCAATATTGATGACATGAATCCTGAGCTTTACGATCACCTTATGGATAGACTTTTTGAAGAAGGAGCTTCAGACGTATTCCTGACTCCCATGATAATGAAAAAAAGCAGACCCGCAACAAAAGTAAGTATTATATGCTCTCCCGGCCTGAGGGAAAAAATGGTGACTGTTCTTTTCAGTGAATCCACAACACTGGGAATAAGATGCTGGGAATTCGAAAAGTACACGCTCGAGAGGGAATTCAGGAAAATTTCCACTCCGCTGGGTGAGGTAACAGTGAAGATATCGGTTCACAATGGTAAAGTATCAGGTGCAAAACCTGAAATGGATGAATGCGCAGAAATTGCGCGAAAGCGATCGCTTCCATTAAAAGAAGTATACAGAATAATCCAAAGCAGCATTGATGAAAAGATCACTGGAAGATAAAACAGAACGTTTCAGAAATGGATTCAGTGATGGAGACAGAGTGCTGGTTGCCTGGTCAGGCGGTGTCGACAGCACGCTCCTTTTATACCTGCTGAGCCGGATGAAAAATATCCGGGTTGGTGCGGTAACGATAAAAACACCGTACATTCCGGGATGGGAAGTAGAGGAAGCATCAGCTATGGCCGAAGAAAAGGGCGTTGATCATAAAATCATTGAACTGGATATACCTGATGAGGTTCTGGATAATCCTCCAGACAGATGTTACCTCTGCAAAAAAAAGCTTTTCACATACATCAGGGAATATGCCGTGATAAATGGCTTCAATATAATTACAGACGGCACTAATGCAGATGACCGTGGTGACCACAGGCCGGGAATGAAAGCCCTGTCGGAACTGGGGATAAGAAGTCCCCTGCTTGAAGCCGGCTTCACAAAACAGGAGATACGCCTTCTTTTAAAGGAATATGGTCTGAGTATTTGGAACAAACCTGCATATGCATGTCTCCTTACACGGCTACCTCATGGGGAAAAGATAGATCAGCATATGCTCTCAACTCTTGAGAAAGCTGAGAAATGGCTTCATGACAGAGGCTTTCAGGGTTTGAGACTGAGGATCCACGGTAATATTGCCAGGATTGAATGTGATCAGGATTACTTCAGTGAGATCATAAGGCACAGGGACGAAATAATTTCATACCTTCACGGGTCGGGTATAAAGTTCATTACACTTGATCTTGAAGGATACAGGCAGGGAAGCATGAACATGACTGAGTAATTATTTTTATTTGATATGCGTAAGGAAGAGATCCGGAAACTGCTTACTGACATAAGCGAAGGGAGAGAGTCGGTTGAAAATGCTCTTGAGCGACTGAAGGATTTCCCGTACAGCGATCTTGGATTTGCCAGGATCGACCATCACAGGGATATCAGGACCGGATATCCTGAAATTGTCTATTGTGAAGGAAAAAATAAAGATCAGATAAGAATGATCTTCAGACATATTTCAGAGAGCGGACAGAATGCCATTGGAACAAGGTCAACAAAGGAGAAATATGCAGCTGTAAGGGAAGAGATACCAGGAGCAGTATGGCATAAGGAAGCCCGCATCATAAGTATTGTAAATAATGAGCCTGTAAAGCCTTCGACACCGGTAGGTGTTATTACTGCCGGCACCTCAGATATACCTGTGGCTGAAGAGGCAGCCGTAACTGCCGAACTGCTCGGGAATAATGTAATAAGGATATATGATGCAGGAGTTGCAGGTATACACCGATTATTCGACCAGTTACCCGCTATACGTAAATGCAGGGTAGTAATAGTGATTGCCGGTATGGAGGGTGCCCTGGCAAGCGTTGTGGGAGGATTGATCGACAAGCCTGTCATTGCTGTCCCGACAAGTGTGGGGTACGGGGCTAATTTCGGGGGAGTATCGGCACTCCTGGCAATGCTCACAAGCTGTGCATCGGGTGTAAGCGTGGTTAATATCGACAACGGGTTTGGTGCCGGATTCAATGCAAGTATTATCAACCACCTTTAATAACATTTTTCAATATTCTGCTAAACAGTGACAGGTGTGGATAAGGAAGGATCATTAATATTAACTACTGCTTATTACCCTCCTGTAGAACATTTTACCTTAATGACCCGTTATGGGAGTACACTTATTGAGGATCAGGAGAATTATCTTAAACAGTCATACCGTAACAGGTGTGTGATATACGGGGCCAACGGACCTCTTCAGCTTACTGTCCCGGTTGAACGAGGAAGTTTCCACAAGGTGCATATCAGGGATCTTAGGATAGATAATTCAGTCGATTGGGCTAAAAACCACGTAAGAGCAATTACTTCAGCCTATAACAGATCAGCCTTCTTTGAATTCTACTTCGACGAAATTGAAAGATTTTTTACAGACAGTTTCACTTTCCTTCTCGATCTGAATACCACTCTCACCTCCTATTTTATTGAATTGCTGGAGATACCAACTGAGCTCTCATTTACCGGTGAATTCATTGATAATTACAATCTGGCCACCGACCGGAGGTATGGAATCCATCCAAAGAGGCCTTCGTCCGGTCCCTCTTTTGATCCTCCTGCTTATTTCCAGGCGTTCTCACCCAAAGGCGGATTCATCCCTAACCTGAGCATTCTGGACCTTCTTTTCAATATGGGACCAGAGTCATACGGTTATCTTACTTCATGCCTCAGAAGTGGGTAATATTCAGTGCAACAAAGTTTCTCAGAACCTGAACCCGATAGTAGCGGAAAAAGAGCTGTTATTATAGGTCAAATCGGCAGGAGTAACGTCAGGATGATTGTACATAAAATATTTCTGGGTATTGGTCATCCTCGAGTAAGATATATCTACAAACATATTACTCTGCCTGAATCCTGCTCCACCCGATACCACAGTATAGTAGTTATTTTCGTTATCTTCACCTTTGGCAAAGGCGCTTCCATACAGGCTGTATCCTCCCCTCAGGTAGTATGAATTACTTAGTCTCAGTTCACCACCGATCCTCAGGTTATTTGTTGCCCTGAAGATATTCTTAATGTCTTCATTCTCGTAGTAATAATCATAATCGTCGGATGCTCTTGAGAACCTTGCCATCCTGTAGTCGACATACTCATATCCTGCACTTATTAGCCCCATCTTTCCAAGTTGTAGTGCAGCACCCACATTTGCCCTGAGCGGTGTGGTCAGAGTATATGAGAACCTGAACGGATCATTTGAAGCATTATAAGTATCACCGTTATCGAAGTTTGTGTTTATTGCATCGTAATAATACTCATTGAGCCTGTATATAACCGGGGCATGAAATGATACTCCCAACCGTAACATATTCACCGGCCTTATTATTGCTCCAAGTTTGAATGCAAATCCCCTGCCCTGTGTTTCCACCACATCGGTATAGGTAAAGTCTTTAAAATCGAAGATCACCCCATCGTAGTCCGCTTCCAGGTGTTCTATCCTTGAGTAATTATTTATTATATTGAGTCCGAATGTCGCTCCGAAATAGAACTTGTCATCCAGATTTACGGCAGCGCTGAATGCATGTTCGGCTGTATATCCTTCTCCCGATATCAGTCTTCTGATTGTCTGTCCGTATGTTGAATTGGCATTATTCCCGTATTCAGAGAATACCGATCCATACCCTGTGCCACCTGTTCCCGGTATTGTATCAAACAGCCATGAATCGAAAGCGATACCTTCTGCTCCTGTCAGGTCAGCAAAATATGTCCCTTCTGAATTGTTAAGCCAGTAATCGGCCATTGAACTGTTGTTGCTTACACCCCTTATGATGGCGCTTGAATTAAAATTATTGAGTTTATTATATGAATAACCAACTGTGAATCCTTTCAGTCCATCCCCGTCTGTTTTCAACAATGGTAAAACGATTCCTAACTGACCGATACTGAAATGGTAAAGATTATCAGTTGCCTGTTCTCCAAAATCAGAGCTTGAATTAATAAAATCCATCCTGGGAGTAATACTTATCTCCATTGATCTGAATACACCCAGTCCGGCCGGATTAAGTGAAAGTGACGACAGGTCACCTCCCAGTGCTGTAAAAGCTCCTCCCATTGACTGGAACCGGGCTGTACCTGAATAGAATACCTGTGAATATTTCAGCGCTTCATCAATTGTCTGTCCATTGGAGGCAAACAGTGTTGAAGTGGCTAATATTATTATCAGAATCTGCTTTTTCATTTTTTTCATTTTAATATAACTATCCCATTCATTCCTAAAATCAGAATGCACAACTTAACTTATACATCTGGATTACAGTATTTTACTATCTTCCACCCGTACGTCCGCCACTTCTGCCGGATGATGAACCTGAACTGCTGCTTCTCCCTGTAGAACCGGAACTGCTTCTTCCTGTCGATCCTGATGAGGATGATCTGCCTGAAGAACCTGATGAGATCGACGATCTTGATACAGAGTTAAACGATGAAGATCCCGAACTGGTACTTCTTAAAGGTGAACCGAAGGAACTCCTTCCGGTAGTACTTGTTGACCTGTTGGTAATTGTACTACGGTTTGATGAAGACCTGTTGGTAATTGTACTACGGCTAACCGAAGACCTGTTTGTGGCTGCACTGTTCACGGCCCTGTTTGTAGTACTACCCCTGTTAACAACCTGACCCTGGTTAGTATTCCTGGTTGTCGAATTTGTTGACCTGTTCGTGGATGTACTGTTATAAGCAGGTCGTGTTGACATCCTCGGGTTGGTATATGTAGGATTGTATGTTCTGTTAGTGGAGTTGTAAGCCGGCCTTTCAACAGTCCTGGTGCCTGAATTGGCTGTATTCCTTCTCAGGCTGGCATCCTGTGTAGTTACCGACGATTTATTCCTGGCATCGTTTGCAGCCGAACCCCTTACAGTGTTGGAATATTCTGACTGGGTGGTGGTCCTGCGTGTTGCTGTATTGCTACTGTTCTCATTAATTGCAGCAGCCCTTCGCGATGAATAACTCGGCAGTGCCATGTTCTTTGAACCTGGTCGTGCATCATAGATGTTTGCCATTGAACTGTATGACCTCCTTCTCTGTACTGGTACGCTGTAATTATTTTCATTTCTGCTGACAATCGAATATGGGTAATTATATCCCCATCCACCGTTATACATGTATGAGTAGGGATTTCTCCATGAAGAATAATACCCTCCCCAACTGTAGTAAGGATCATAGTAGAACGGATCATAATAGCCGTATCCGCCGTATCCGCCGTATCCGCCATAATATAACGATGAATAATAGGGGTATCCATACGAATAGCCGTACGGCATACCATAACCAAATGAAAGCGAAGGATAGCGCCAGTAAGGATCAAAATAGTTACCATAGAACCTGCTCAGGTAATTTCCGTATGATACGCCATCGTAATAATCAAATGCGCTGTTGCTGTTACTGTCGTAGTATGAAAGGTCGTCATCATAATCACCAGGCTGTGCATAATCATCAGCTACGAGTGTATCGAGGTTATACTGGTTTTCAAGCTCAGTAATTGAGGAATAAGCCTCCTGGTTAGCTGGTGTTGGCTGCACAGATACCTGCCTGTCCGAAGGGGTATAATAAAGATCATCGTATTCACCTGACATATAAAGCCCCGATGAACACGAACTCAGTATGAATACCGCAAGTACCAGTATGTAAAGATATGTTTTCATTTCGACCTCCGAATATTAAATTTAATCCTCACTGAAATAGTACAAAAATCATACCAGAAAGAATCACATTCTGCTTTCCATGTTTCCAGAACAAAGTTACTTATTTTACCGGTAAAATCACACATTCTGAATGTTTATAGTAAAAAGGCAGGCACTGTTAGCGCCCGCCTGTTTTATTTGTTTTTGTTCTCGATTTGGAGGTAGAACTTCTTCCTGTAGATTTGTTCGTAGTGCTCCTGGTTGAGGTTGCCGCCTTGCTTGTCGACCTTGTACTTCTGTTAACTGTGGTTGTCCTGCCTGCAGAACTCCTGGAGGTATTTGTGCTCCTGACAACAGGTGGCCTTGTAGTTGAACGGTTAGTAACAGAGGTGGTAGAACTCTTTCTTACAGGGGTGGTACTTCTCACAGAAGCATTCCTGTTTGTCGTTGTACTTCTCACCGAAGTATTCCTGTTTGTCGTTGTGCTCCTCACCGAAGTATTCCCGTTGGTTGCATTTGTCCTGCCGGTTACCGTATTGCTCCGGGTGATGTTATTAGTACTCCTGTTAACAGTCGTTCGGTTTGCAGCTGCATTCTGGGTTCTGCCGGTAGTATTAACCCTGGTATTCAGATTAGCATTGTTCGTATTGCTTATCACCCTTCTTCCTGTCTGATCCTGAACCTGGGTCTGAGTCTGTGTTTGTGTTTGTGTTTGTGTCTGTCCCTGTACATTTCCGGCATTATTTCCCCTGTTGGGATTCCTGTCGTGATTCCTGTTACTATTGTTATCGGTATTACCGGTATTCGGATTCTTATCGTGGTACCTGTTATTACCGTTGTTACCGTTGTTACCGTTATTTCCGTTATTTCCGTTATTTCCGGGCTGGTCGGTAGTATTCCTTCTTCCGGGGTCCTGTACCCTGCCAGGAGTTATATTCCTCCTGCTGCTATAATTTGCCGATGAAGGGTAATCTCTCGAAGCATACCTGTAATAATCGGGATTGTACCTGTTGTTATTGAAGCGATTACTATAAAAGTGATTGCTGTAATTATGACCCCAATTATTATAATTGTAGTTATAATTATACCTGACTCTCACAGTGTACCTGGCCGGTGAATACCAACCGTAGGTATAAATAACCGGAGAATATCCCCATGAATAGTATGACGGGTAGTAATCCCATGGTGTGTACCATCCACCGTAATATGCGGCAGGATAACCAAGTGTGTAACCCATTCCCCAGTTACCGTACCCGGAGTAGATGCTTACTCCCCAAGTCATAGGCTGGTATGAGTACCAGTATGCTTCAGTATAAACCGGGGAATAGAATCCGAAGGTTGTATAGGAACTGTGGAACCTTCTTATTCTGGATGCATAATAATAATCATGGTCGAAATAATGTTTTTCGACAATTACCTGTGGATTGGAACCGAATCTTTCGGTTGCTGCAGGAAGCTCCTTTGTCATGGCAGGTGCTATGCTCAGTATCACTCCCGCTAATAATCCTGTTAATTGTTTTGTTTTCATGACGACCTCCCGTTTTTAATTTATCTATAAGTTTATTTACTTTGCGCTTTATTTTAACTTTTCTTTAACTCTTTACTTTCACAAAATACAAATTCCATACCAAAGAATATGGCAGACTTTCTAACAAAAAAGGAGGAAAACTACTCTCAGTGGTATAACGACCTGGTTATCAAGGCAGATATGGCTGAAAACTCGGCAGTCAGAGGATGCATGGTAATTAAACCTTATGGATATGCAATATGGGAAAAGGTCCAGTCAGAACTTGATAAAATGTTCAAGGCTACCGGCCATGTAAATGCCTATTTTCCGCTTTTCATACCGAAGTCGTTCTTCAGCAGGGAAGCTGCGCATGTTGAGGGATTTGCAAAAGAGTGTGCGGTGGTCACCCATTACAGGCTAAAAAATGATCCTGGCAGCAATGGTGTGGTGGTTGATCCGGAAGCAAAGCTCGAAGAAGAGCTGATAATAAGACCCACATCAGAAACGATCATCTGGAATAGTTATAAGAACTGGATACAGTCATACCGTGACCTGCCGCTGCTGATCAACCAGTGGGCAAACGTGGTCAGGTGGGAGATGAGGACCCGCTTATTCCTGAGAACTGCTGAATTCCTGTGGCAGGAGGGCCATACTGCTCATGCCACCCGCGAAGAAGCAGTGGAAGAATCAAGGAAGATAATTGACCTTTATGCCCGTTTTGCTGAAGAATTCATGGGTATACCTGTTCTCAGGGGTGTTAAATCGGAATCGGAAAAGTTTGCCGGAGCCGAAAACACATATGCAATAGAGGCGCTAATGCA
>JBJKPH010000195.1:0-8355 GCA_046706585.1 Bacteroidales bacterium
ACCAGCCGGTTAAGGAGGGTGAGACAGTTATGAGTGTTGTTCCGGATGATAGTACAGGCGTTTATGCACGGCTTCAGCTTAGCATGAAAGGATCAGGCAAGGTAATGGAAGGGCAGGATGTAAATATCAAACTCGACGGTTATCCCTATATGGAATACGGAATGGTTAGGGGCAGGGTGAAGTCAATCTCTTTGGTACCGGCAGAAAATATTTATATGGTTGATGTTACCCTGCCGCACGGGCTGGAAACATTAAGCGGAAGAAAGCTCGGTTTTACCCAGAATATGACCGGCCAGGCGGAAGTTATTACTGAAGATATCAGACTGATACAGAGGATAATAAATCCGTTCAGATATTATCTTGAGAAGAATCGCAGGTAGGATCATTTATTCATATATGGTTCATACCCGTCATCATCATTCTCTTTTTCCTTTTTAATGTCATTTTTATTACCCCTGTTTTTTCCTGCATCGGTGTATTTCTTGTAAAGGCGTACTCCCAATACGCTGAAAGCAGCAGCAATAAGGATTATTTCAGTGGTTTTCATCATTAATACTTATATTTCATACAATCAGTACATACAATATTGTGCCTTTTGCCCGTTAGTTTATCAATCTTTCCGTTAAGAGTTTCCAGTTCCTTTATTGCATGGTCATAATCGGTCATCCTGAACCTTATTATATCACCGGGCTTTACCTGGGCCAGCCGGGGAAGATCGGCAGTGATAACATTGGCAATCTGTGTATAACCACCTGTAGTCTGGGAATCTGCACCCATAATGATAGGCATTCCGTCGCCCGGAACCTGTACAGAACCATAATGAACGGGATAGGATATAACATCCGGACCTGCCAATGTGTTAATGCGCGGGCCTTTCAGCCTGTAGCCCATCCTGTTGCTGTCGGGTGATACAGTGAACTCAGAATAAAGGAATGAAGATACCGAACTATCCGGGAACATACCGAAATCTACTCCTTTCACAACACGAAGATCCGTTTTATCGCCGTATGAAGGAATCATCTCAGGAGTAATGACTCTCTCTCTGCCGCTGAAAGGATTTCCCGGGTAAAGAGGAATTATATCACCCTTCTTTAATGCCCGACCCTCAAAACCTCCGAAATGCGCAGGCAGATATGTTGACATACTGCCCATTATCGCAGGAATACTGAAGCCACCTGAAAAAGCCAGGTAGGCCCGTGTGCCGTTTGATGGTGAGCGAAATTCAAGAACATCCCCCTTGACTGCCTTAACGCTTCTCCATTCCTGAACCTTTTTCCCGTTCAGGAATGGATTCAGAGAAGCACCTGTTACTGCAAAAATAACCGATGAGAGAAATTCTATCTCCGGTCCAAGCAGTGTGATCTCCAGCAATGCTTCGCCGGGATCGTTACCGACCAGCCAGTTGGCAAGGGTGAACGAGTAGATGTCCATTGCACCTGACGGAGGAACACCCTGTTTTCTGAAACCAAACCTTCCGGCATCCTGTATGGTTGTCAGCAGACCTCCGTTATTTATCTTAATACCTCTCATCTGCGACTGTTATTTCAGGTTTATAACTTTTAGAAGTTATTGCCCGTTCAATCTCCTTATATTCAATGTCGTCAACAGGTTTGAACTTAAGAAGATTACCGCTTCTCAGCAAAAAGGGATCCGTTGCCTCAGGATCAAAAAGCCTGAGTGGTGTATGCCCTATAATCTGCCATCCGCCGGGCGAATCAAGCGGGTAAATACCTGTCTGATCACCTGCAATACCTACTGATCCTCCTTTTACCTTAGTTCTTGGCTCAAACCGCCTTGGAGTGGCAATCCTCCGGTCCATCCCTCCCAGATACGGAAAACCCGGTGTAAAGCCAATCATATATACGAGGTAGGTCGCCTCTGTATGGATATTTATTACTTCGTCTGTGGAAATTCCGTTATGAGAGGCAACAAATTTTATATCAGGAGCAAGATCGCCTGAGTAACACACAGGTATTGATATCAATGTTCGTTCATTGCCTTCTTTTTCAGTGTCACTATTATCGAGTATCAGCGTGATTGATTTGGTAAGCTGTTCATATCCTGTGTCAAGCGGATTATAATAAACCATTACACCGGCATATGATGGCACCAGTTCCCTGATCCCCTTAGGTGAAGCTGCTGTGATCAGCCTGGTAGCTGCCAGTACCCTGGAGTTTGTTTCAGGATCAATACTATTGCCCAGCTTAATAAATATTGCGCAGTCACCTGCCCTTACAAAATCAATCATAATCCCTTTTTAAGGATATTATATTTACACCTTCAGATAATAGTCCCTTATGCAGTGTTTCTGCCATATCAAGTGCATCCCTGTTATCTCCGTGAAGGCAGATGGTTTCAGGATTGAGGCTGACAACCTCACCTGTAATTGAAACCACACTACCACTCTTTATCATTCCCAGAACTCTTTCAAGGCATACTTTTTTATCGTGGATCACAGCACCTTTGAAGTCTCTGCTGACAAGGGTACCGTCATTATTATAGGCCCTGTCAGCAAAAGCTTCTGCTCCAAATACAAGACCCTGTTTATTCGCTGCTGCCTCAAGGCATGATGATGGCAATCCGAAAACTATAAGTGATGGATCGATATTCTTTATCGCAGTGACAATTGCGTCAGCCAGATCCTGATTACCGGTCGCGGAGTTGTAGAGGGCCCCGTGGGCCTTTACATGATGCAGTCTTCCACCCTCACTCTCAACAATCGCCCTGAGCGCACCTACCTGATAGGTTACCATTGAGATTATCTCATCACGTTTTATATCCATCGCTCTTCGTCCGAAACCCTGGATGTCAGGATATCCGGGATGGGCTCCTATGGCAACATTATTGCGAAGGGCAGAGATAACGGTTCTTTTCATAACTATGGGATCTCCTGCATGAAATCCGCATGCAATATTGGCCGAGCTGACCCATTTCATTAGCTCATCATCGTTACCAATTGTATAGTTGCCGAAGCTTTCACCCATATCAGCATTTAAATCGATATTCATGCCGTTCTGTTTAAATGATTTTAAGTGCTGCAAGTATACTTTTCAATCCAAGGATTACAGTCACTAAAACTACCAAAAATCCTGCAATATTTGCAATCCTCCCATTGGCATAGTCACCGAGAAGTTTCCGGTTATTCATTACCCGAAGAAGAAAAACTGCTATTACAGGAAGCAAAATTCCGTTGGCAACCTGAGCAAAAAGTATAGCCCGTACCGGATTAAGACCAATTGTAGAGAATATCGTTCCTGTTAGCAGGATCACTAACCACACCATTCTGAACTTTCTGTCGCGTAAGTTCCTGCTCCAGCCCATTATCCCGGATGTTGCATAAGCTGCTGCCAGAGGTGCCGTAATTGCACTTGATATACCAGCTGATAAAAGACCAATGGCAAGAAAATACTCCGATGCACCACCCAGAAGCGGTTTAAGCTGAACTGCCAGATCGCCTGCACCTTTGATAGTTATTGATGTTCCAAAAAAAGCGGCAGCCGATGTTATTACAATTGACATGGAAATAAGCCCGCCTATGCCAATTGAGATAAAATTATCAGTTCTTACTGTCTTAAGCATATTCTCACCTTTCCATTTTTCTTTAACGGCTGATGCATGCAGAAACAGGTTGTACGGAACCACAGTTGTACCTATTAATCCAACAATTGTAAGTGCCGACCCGTGAGGCATTGACGGAATAAATAAACCCGATGCAATTGATCTCAGGTCTGGCCTGGTAATAATGGCTGTGGTAATAAAGGTAAGACTCATAATTATTACCAGCGCAACAAGTCCCTTTTCTATAAGCCTGTACCTGCCAATAAACAAAATAATAAATGCCGACAATCCAATTACCGGACCCCATAGATTTAACTGGTGCCCCAGGATGCTTATATTGCTTATGCCGGTGACTATCCCAAGTCCCATAACCCCACCAAGTATATTACCTGTTTCATAAGCTGCGTTACCAACGGCAATACCCGATAATACAAGTACGGCTGTGATCATTCTGGTTGCCGGCAGACTGAATTCGTGGCGCAGTGCTTCACCCAGACCTGTCTGACCTATCAGTCCGAGCCTTGATGACATCTCCTGTAACAGAATCGTGGCAATTGTTGAAAACAGCAGTGCCCATAGAAGTGAATATCCGAAACCGGCACCTGCAACAGAACATGTTGCAACAGTACCAGGACCTATAAATGCAGCTGCAACAAGAGCAGCCGGACCTGCAGATCTAATTCTGGTTATCAGATCAGAACGCATAAGTATAATTCGTTTAGAAAATAGTCAGTGAAATTACTAAATATTTTGGACCCTCCTGCATGACAGGGGCATGTAATTATCTCACAGGCAAATAGTGGGTGCCTGATTAATGAATATTATCTTTGAGTTTTCTAAATATTTCTATATTTTCGTAGCTTTAAATTATTGGGGAAAGTATGATCACTCTCGCCTGGTCGAACTAAACGGATTGGTTATGACAATTATAAATCCTGACGATTCAGTTCAAAACGAACAATTCAACTCTGAAAAAGACGGAGCTGAAGATATGGAGAACACTAACGAAAAAGCCGGATCTTCTGAAACCGGTGAAAAACATGATGACGAAACCGGGAAAGATAACACCGGTGAAGTATCAAAGGGAGAAGTTACTGTAAAGGACGGTGACAATCCCGTGAAAGGTGAAAGCACGGATCCTCCGCCTGATGATCACCCTCAGAATGAAGAGACGAATGATGATAAGGAGACTGATAACCCTGAATCATCATCTGATGAGTCTGTGAAAAGTGAAGGCACTAGTGAGAGTGAGGATGAAGATGAAAAAAGTAAGGATGAGCCTGATAATAAGGGATCGGAAGAAGAAGCTTCGCAGGATGATTATGAAGTAAGTATTGATGCAAGCCAGCTTGAAGATCTTCCGGAAGTAGATTATTCGTCACGGAGTACAAGTGAACTTGCTGAAACGCTGGAGATACTTATTGAGAACCGGCCACCGCATGAGATCAAGGATGATGTCGACAAGATAAAGTCATTATTCTATAAAAAGTACAAAGCCGAAACAGAGTCCCTTAAAAGTGAGTTCATAAACGGGGGTGGAAATCCTGAGGATTTCAGACCACCTGAAAATCCTCTTGAAAAGAAGGTCAAATCAATGCTTGCAAGATACAGGGGCATGAAGACCGAGTATTCGAAGCAACTGGAGGTTGAGAAGCAGGACAATCTGAAAAAGAAATATGATATTATCGACAAGATTAAAGATCTTGTAAACAGGGAAGAGTCAATAAATAAAACATTCCAGGAGTTCAGGGAACTTCAGAATGAATGGTATGCTATAAGAATAGTTCCGCAATCAGCACTGAAAAATCTGTGGGAAACCTATAACCATAACGTTGAGATCTTTTATGATTATATCAAGATCAACAAAGAATTAAGAGATCTTGATTTTAAGAAGAACCTCGAACAAAAGATTCGTATTTGTGAAAAAGCCGAGGAGCTTTTACTGGAGCCAAATGCAGTAACCGCATTCAGAACCCTTCAGGAGTACCATCAGCAGTGGAGGGAGATCGGCCCGGTGCCAAGGGAGTCGCGTGTTGAGATATGGGAAAGGTTCAAGGAAATAACATCAAAGGTCAATAAGCGGCATCATGAATATTTTGAGTCCCAGAAATCGGAACAGAAAAGTAATCTGGATGCCAAGACTGCATTGTGCGAGAAGGTCGAAGAAATAATAAGTGAAGAAATATCAACCTTCAAGGAATGGGAGGATAAGGCAAAAGAGGTAATTGAAATTCAGAAGGTATGGAGGACAATAGGCTTTGCACCGAAGAAGCACAATAATGCGATCTATGACAGGTTCAGGGAATCATGTGATGTATTCTTCCAGAAGAAAAGAGATTTTTATGCAAGGAATAAGGATATTCAGTCGGGTAACCTGCAATTGAAGATCGAACTGTGTGAAAAAGCAGAGCAGTTAATGGAAAGTACAGACTGGAAAGAGACCACCGATGCACTTATAAGGATACAAAAGCAGTGGAAGGAAATAGGTGCTGTGCCTCGTAAATATTCCGAGAAAATATGGAAAAGGTTCAGAAGTGCCTGTGATCATTTTTTTGAGCGTAAAGCCGAGCATTTTTCAGGTCTCGACGACTCATTTAGTGAGAACCTTAAAAAGAAGCTTCAGTTGATTGAAATGCTCGAAAACTTCGAGGTTGGAGATGATATGAAAAGTGCTTTCGAGAAACTTAAGGAGATACAGGGTAAGTGGGCTGAAATAGGTTTTGTACCTTTTAAGGATAAGGATGAGGTTGCAAGAAAGTACAGGGATGCGCTGAACAAACAATTTGATAAGTTGCAGATAGACGAGGAACAGAAAGAGATAATCAAATACCGAAATAAGCTTGAGAATATCTCTGAGAATCCAAGGTCGATCAGAAAACTGCGCAGTGAACGTGAACGGTTTATCAACAGGATCAAGCAACTTGAATCAGATATAGTGCTTTGGGAAAATAATATAGGGTTCTTTTCAAAATCAAAAAATGCTGAATCGTTGATACAGGAAGTAAATGATAAAATAGAAAACGCACGGAATACGATTCAGGTTCTTGAAGAGAAGGTAAGAATGATTGATCAGTCGGGCCTGGATGACTAAGCTTTTTGAAAGAGTAATAACCAACTAAACTACTTTTGTTTTGGCAGAGGTGAAATATATTTTTGTTACCGGGGGTGTTGCCTCTTCACTTGGAAAAGGGATAATATCATCGTCCCTGGCAAAGTTGCTTCAGTCACGCGGATACAACGTAACAATACAAAAACTCGACCCCTATATTAATGTCGATCCGGGAACTCTCAATCCTTATGAGCATGGCGAATGTTATGTTACTATTGACGGTGCTGAGACCGACCTTGACCTGGGTCATTATGAGCGCTTCCTGAACCTGCCGACAACGCAGGAGAATAATGTTACTACAGGAAGGATCTATAAATCAGTAATTGAGAAGGAGCGCAGAGGGGATTATCTTGGCAAGACCGTTCAGGTAATACCTCATATTACAGACGAGATCAAAAGGAGAATAAAAGTAGTAGGTCTGAAAGAGAAACACGACATTGTAATAACTGAGATAGGAGGTACTGTAGGTGATATTGAATCACTTCCATATATCGAATCTGTCAGGCAGATGAAATGGGAGCTTGGACCAAATAACTGCATTGTAATACATCTTACCCTGGTACCCTTTCTTTCTGCTTCCGGTGAACACAAAACAAAACCCACACAACACTCGGTAAAGGCACTTCTGGAAGCCGGTATACAACCTGATGTGCTGGTTCTCAGGACTGAAATGGAACTGTCGGATGATGTAAAGGAAAAAGTTGCACTGTTCTGTAATGTTGAAAAACAGGCAGTAGTACAGTCGGTGGATGTGTCAACTATCTACGAAGTGCCGATAAGGATGCTGAAAGAAAAGCTTGATGTTACCGTACTCAGGAAACTGAATCTTGAACTCAGGGATGAACCCGAGCTGATAAAATGGAGGGAATTCCTGAGAAAACTGCTTAACCCGGTCAAAAGCGTGAATATAGGCCTTGTCGGGAAGTATGTTGAATTGCCCGATGCATATAAATCAATATCAGAGTCGTTTATCCATGCAGGTGCTGAAAACCAGTGCAAGGTAAACCAGGATATGATACAATCGGAAGAGATAAATTCCGAAAATGCTTCATTGGTTCTCCAGCATCACGACGGAATACTTGTTGCCCCGGGATTCGGATCAAGAGGGATTGATGGAAAAATAGAGGCTGTGAAATATGCCAGGGAGAACAATATACCATTCCTGGGAATATGTCTTGGGATGCAATGCGCCGTTATTGAATTCGCAAGGAATGTTCTTGATTTTAAGGGTGCCGATTCTACAGAGATGAATCCAAAGACAAAATATCCTGTAATAGATCTGATGGATGAACAGAAGAGTATTACAGATAAAGGTGGTACAATGAGGCTGGGTGGATATAAATGTAATATCGTTGAGGATTCATGGGCATGGTCTGTCTATAAAAAGAAAGAAACGGTTGAGCGCCACCGTCACAGGTACGAGTTCAATGATAAATATATTGATGATTTCAGAACAAATGGTATGATACCTACCGGTATTAACCCTGGTTCTAATCTGGTGGAGATAATTGAAATACCATCGCATAAATGGTTTGTTGGTGTGCAGTTCCATCCGGAATACAGCAGTACAGTAGTAAACCCGCACCCTCTGTTTGTTGAATTTGTTAAGGCTTGTTGCGAAACGGGGAAGGAGATATAGGAATAAATAATTTAAAGAATGGATAAGAATACAATTACCGGCCTGATAC
>JBJKPH010000196.1:0-3221 GCA_046706585.1 Bacteroidales bacterium
CACTCTGCCACCGAACAGTCTTTTAAAATGGCCTGAGTAGGAATTGAACCTCCGGTCGTCTCCCCATGGATATCTGTTGCTGTTATTTCCGGTACCGGTCATAATCCTTCGCGTTCTATTTCAATAATCTTACCCGATTCAACATACCAGATAAAGCCTTTTACATTGCTGTAGCCCATTTTTTCAAGTATGTCAGCATATTCGCTTACCTGTTTATTATATCGATCATCTTCTTTCCCGAATTTAAAATCTATCACCTCCACGCTGTCACTGAAAAATACTACCCTGTCGGGTCTTTTTATCCTGCCATTCCCCAGGAGTATATCCCTCTCACTCCTTGCTTCCACACCAGAACCGAACCATCTTTTTATCCTGTCATCATCAAATACTCTCACAGTAAGTTCTGTTATCTCTTTACCGCTACCTGCAGGTATCTCACCTTTTCTCTCCATCTCCATAATTATCTTACCGGCATCATCCGGAGCCGATATCCTTTCAAGAATCCTGTGCATCACTATTCCGTACTCGGCTTTTTCTTTTCTGACCGGATCAAAGGCCCTGAAATAATCTTCGCCGTGAAGTTTCAGAACCAGATTCCTGTTCTTATCTGTGGCTGAATATTCAATTTCAGTTATTCTTTTACCCTTATCTGCTTTTGTCTCCTGTTCTTTTTCCGGGACAGAACCAAATTCAAACAGTTCCTCACCTTCATTCCAGCAGTCACTGAAATCATTCATTGCCGGCGAATCGCCATTAATGGCCTTAAGGAGGAAATGACCGGCATCTTTATTTTCCTTTTTTCCTATTGGAATAAAACCGTAGAGACATTCACGTGACCTGGTAAATGCAACATATAGTAGATTAAGGTTGTCGAGCAGGGTCTGTTCCAGTTCCCCGGCGTATTTCCCTGCAAAAAGTGTTTCCTCAAGTCTCTTTCTTGATTTTACCGGGATAGCCTTAAGCCTGTTAAAGGGTTCTGTATCTGTTTCTGCCCACAACAGCCTGCTGCCATCCATTTGAAATGTCCAGGAGATAAAAGGAACGATAACCACTTTGAATTGAAGTCCCTTTGATTTATGTATAGTCATCAGTTGCATAGCTCCCTCCTGGTCGGATGAGGCAACCGATTTTTTCACACCTTCCCTGTCCCACCATTCCAGAAAAGTGGGTATATCGTTAACCTCGCTTCCCGAAATATCAAGTACCAGGTCCTGGAAAGTAACAATATATGGTATATTGGCAGGATTGGAGGCCAGATCGAAAAAAACGACCACTTCACTTATTATCTCGAAAACAGAGAGGTGATTAACAGAAGAAAGGAACTCACGGTAGCCTGCCGGCAATCCATTTAATTCATTGGCATCCACATTTTCCGTAGTAAGTGTGGGTCTTAAAACAACCTCCTCTCCTGAGGTGGCAAGGGTATAGCCATAGGCCATTTTTGCACGGTTTATCTGGTTATCGCTGCCGGAAATATACCTCAGAACGGAAATAAGAAATATTACCGGGGGCGACAGTGATAAAATAAGTGAATCGGGTGAAATGATCTGGTATGAATATTTTGATCTCCTCTCCTGTGGTATCATTGCCGAATACTCCATCATCTTCCTGATAATCTTTTTCCCATCGTCATTCGATCTCACAAGTATGCCTATCTCATGAGGTTTATATCCTCTGTCCTGAATCTCTTCAATAAGCTCCGGCATCTGCTCCAGTACGCTGACATTCTGATTCTTACCATTTTCTTCTCTGACAACCTTAAGCCTTACATATCCATCCTGCTGATTACCGGGATCATTCTGGATTACATCAGAATATATCCCGTCAATGTCGACTATACCGTGCTGAAAATGCTCCCTGATAATTGGCGGCAATGCCGTAAAAAGGGCATTATTGAACCTGATAATATTGGTACAGCTCCTCCAGTTCGTATCAAGGTTGAGTGTTCGAAAGCTTTCACATGTAAATTCATTCCCGAGATCCCTGAATATCCTCCAGTCGCTGTTCCTCCACCTGTAAATCGATTGTTTGGTGTCTCCCACAACCAGGTTGTCATTTCCCTCACCAATACTGTTTTCTATAAGTGGTCTGAAATTATTCCACTGGATGCGGGAGGTATCCTGAAACTCATCGATCATATAATTATCATACCTTGTACCTGTCTTTTCATATATGAACGGAGCCTGGTTATCGCCGATTATCCTGTTGATCACATCGCCGGCATCGGACAGAAGGAATTTATTCTGCTCCGAAAGGATTGAACGCACCCTTACCGAAAGATCGGAAATAATACCCATTGAGTATATGTTTTCCCTCACCTCGAGTGCTGTATTATAATTAATTATATTCGTTTCAAAGTAACTTACCAGGTCAACAATATTCTCCCTGAGGCCATTTGCAAGTGCCTCTTTCATTCCTGGGGGATCTTCTCCCTTTCGGGTCCATTTATCCTCTCTGGCCGCATCAATGGCACATTTTTTCAGTTCAGGCCTGGTATTGTCAGGCAGCTTTCTCAGCCAGGGTACCAGGCCCCTGCTACCACCTAAAAAATCTTCGTCGGAGAGTGAATAACTGCCAATTACAGAGAGTGCATTATCTGTGTATTCCTTTATCCGTGACCTGAAATTGCCGATTATCGAAAAGAGCATGCCGATAGAATCTTCAACAATCCCCCTTTCTGTAACTATTTTTCCATCCCTTTCAAGGAGCCTGAAATCCTCCCTGAATATTTCTTCCCCCATTAAAAGGACCTTTTTCCTGAGATTCCAGTCGTTTCCTTCACCAATCTCGTATTTCGAATAGTTGATCAGCCACTCAAGCAAAAGCGGATCATCATCGAGAGAAGACATCATTTCATCATATGCCTCCGAAAGGACCATTGTATGATCGAGGATGATATTAAAACCGGAATGCAGCCCTGTCTCCCTTGCAAATGAACGGAGCACCCGTTGAAAAAAGCTGTCGATCGTTCCAATTGAAAAACAGGAATAATCATGCAGTATATTCAGCAATATTGTCCCGGCCTCCCTCCTAACTTCTTCCTCATTAAGTCCAGTGATCATTACCAGGTCACCAAGGTATCCTGATTCATTTCCCGATGCCAGCAGGAAAAGATTTTCGAGGATACGGTCTTTCATCTCGGCAGCCGCCTTGTTGGTGAAAGTGACTGCCAGTATCCTCCTGTAGTTATGTTTATCCGCGAAAAGGTGGTACATGTATTC
>JBJKPH010000197.1:0-5551 GCA_046706585.1 Bacteroidales bacterium
TTATCGCTGATTTCCTCCCTCCGTTGTCGCAGATCTCCTCCCTCCGTTTTCGCAGATCTCCGAATCTGCGACATAATCAGGTGAAGTACTGGTCCGGATTCGGAGATCCGGACCAACAAAAAATGGGGTATGAGACCAACACTACAAGCCAATACCCTCTATCCTGAACGAATAGTGGTAACTATTATCTGTCAGGCAATATTCGGGGTGTGTACGGGCTCCCCATGAATTGTCTCCGCCAACTCCCAACTGGCCATAATCGATATTCAGGGCTACCAGGTTACGGGGTTTGATATCTGTGGCATGTGTATTTACCTCTTTGGCATCACGCCTGTAACCCGACAGTCTGCCCGGTGATTCAAAATCATCATGCAGGTTGTGAAGAGCCGCAAAGCAAAAGAGACTATCACCTTCAACCCTCAGCCCGGTACCCGTACTGTCAGTAAGGGTCAACCATCTCGTATCGGTCTTATATCCGTTCTCCTGTGGTCTGATGTATGGAACATACTGGTCCCAGACAGTAGATGAATATACTCCTACATATGCAGCTGTATTCCTGTCATTGTAATTCTCCTGCGGACCTCTTCCGTACCATGTCAGGTTTTTAAATTCTCCGCCCAGGATCATTTGCAAGCCCATGCGTGGCAATTCAACTACCCCTTTTTCTTTTCTGAATGATACATCAACAACTTCTTCTCCCGACCCAAGTATGTCATAAGTATTACTCTGATGTGCTATAATATTACCACTTTTGCCCGGTATCGCCATCCTTACTACTATCCTGGTACCACCATTTTCCATTTTTTCTGCCGACATATCCAGGACTTTTGCCGATCTGCCGGCATCTTTCCAATCAGCAGCCCACCTGTCAAACCTGTTACCATAATCATTATCTGTAGGTGCTCTCCAGAAATCGGGTTGCGGTCCTTTCTTTAACATTTCCCTTCCGTTAAACAGCCATGATGAAATAGTTCCTGACGAACGGTCAAAGGTCACAACATTCCCCGGTGCTTTAACAACGATACTGTTATTGTCATCTGTATATGTTGTTTCGGGCATATCGGTCATATCAGCCGGCTCAGTTTCTGCATACAATTGCAGTTTGAACTGTTCGGATGCACAAATTTCTCCCTTTGGTACAACGCCCATCTCTTCCCTGTTCTTCATCCGAATGTTTATAAAATATTCGCTGCCAGGCTTTAATGTTGCTTCTTCCACAGGAAGGTCAATTTCCTCGCTTTCTCCGGGAGCAGCTTCAATAACCGGTATCTGACCCGACTTCAGGATATTTCCTTCGGAAACCAACTCCCAATCAAACTGGAATTGATCCAGATCGGTAAAAGCGAATTTATTTTCAATACTTATTATTCCCTTGTCGGCGTCTACCATTTTAAATCCCGCGTACTGATAAACCTTCTTTACTTCTTCAAGTGCCGGGTGTCCTGTACGGTCGGGCCATACCAGTCCATTTATGCAGAATATTCCGTCACTTTTCGTCCCTTCAGGTCCGAAATCTCCCCCATAAGCCCAGAATTCTTCACCATTATCATTTTTCGCTATCAGTCCCTGATCGACCCAGTCCCATATAAAACCACCCTGGAGGATAGGATATTTCTCGATCATCTTCCAGTAATCGGCAAGATTACCGGTACTGTTACCCATTGAATGCGCATATTCGCACATTATCAGCGGTCTGAAGCTTGCAGTGTCCAGTGCATAGCTCTCAAGATAACCTATTCCCGCATACATAGGGCACCAGATATCGGTATGATGTTCGGGAGTATTCGTACTCTTTTCGGCCCTTTCATACTGGACAGGCCTTGTGTTATCCCTTTCCTTGATCCATTTGTAATTTGCTACGAAGTTATGTCCGTCGCCCGCTTCGTTTCCAAGCGACCAGATAATCACTGACGGATGGTTCTTATCACGCTCAACTGCCCTCCGGGCACGGTCGAGATGTGACTCTGCCCATTCTTCTTTATCAGCCAGCGTAACATCCGGTCTGTATCCGATACCATGCGACTCGATATTTGATTCATCAATCAGGTAAATACCATACTTGTCACACAACTCGTACCATCGTTCAGGTTGTGGATAATGGGAAGTCCTGACGGCATTAATATTATGCCTTTTCATCATCGTAATGTCTTTCATCATCGTCTCCTCATCAACTACATGGCCTGTCCTGTCGTTATGCTCATGAAGGTCAACGCCCTTGAGATAGACATACTTGCCGTTAACAAGCAATAATCCATCCCTGATCTCCACGGTTCTGAATCCAACCTTAGATGAAGTATACTCAACAACCTGGCCATCCTTATTCCTGAGGCTGACTACCAGGTCATACAGGTTGGGTGTCTCTGCTGTCCAGTGCTTTATACCTTTGATCGCGGCAACGAATTCAAAATGATAATCGGCATCAACCGTACCCGGTTCTGATGTGTCGGTATGAATTACCTCACCATTGCTGAGGATCGAATAACTTACAGAGCTTACTGTTGGGTCTCCTGAATAATTTCGTACCGTAACATCCATGTCAAGAATACCATCCCTGTAGTTTTCGTCCAGGAGAGTTTTAGCGAAGAAATCTGCTATCATCACTTTTGGTCTGGCCTGCAGGAACACGCTCCTTGTAATACCACTCAGTCTCCAGAAATCCTGATCTTCGAGGTAGCTGCCGTCGCAAAAACGGTATACCTCGACAGCTATCGTATTTTTCCCTGGCTTGATGTACGTCGAAATATCGAATTCGGCAGGGGTTTTGCTTCCCTGACTGTATCCCACCATCTGCTCATTAATCCATAAGTAAAAAGCCGAGCTTACAGCACCGAACTGAATAAACACTTCTTTGTTTTTCCATGTGCCGGGTATTTTGAATTCCCGTTTGTATGATCCAACAGGGTTCCACGAATGGTCAATAAAGGGTGGATTGGCTTTGAAAGGGTAACCGGCGTTAACATATATTGGAATTCCATAACCATCAAGCTCCCAGTTTGACGGCACTTTGATCTCATTCCAGTTTCTGGTATCATAGTTATCCATAAAGAACCAATATGGCCTGTCATCAGGGGATTTCACCCAATTGAATTTCCAGGTTCCGTTCAGCAGTAAATAATCCTTGTTCTGTCCAAGGTTCCCGTCCAGGGCTTCATCTTCATCACTATAACTGTAAAAAGTTGCATGTGGTGGTTCTTTGTTTATGCTTATTACAGCAGGGTTTTCCCAGTCCCGGGGCTCCTTTTCACTGTATTCGACATCTTCGTATTTTGAATATCCTGTGCAGGCAGTAAAAACCAGTGCTAAAAACGTAATCGGCAGGCAGATCTTTGACATTTTAAATTAATTATATTATATTTTTTTAGAATTTATCTTCTATAGGTACCTTTTCCACTCTGCATGCTGAGAGCTTAAAAGGAGCTATTCTGGAATAAGGATCAAGCTCAGCCCGGGTAAGATTATTGACCGGGGCCTCGGAGAAGTGCCATGGCATAAAAAGTTCACCCCTGGCTACCTGGCTGGTCTCTCTCAGTGTGGTTATCAGCTCGCCCCTTATATTTGATACTTTTACCCTGTCACCATCCTTGAATCCATATTTTCTGACATCGTCGCAGTTCATAAGCAGGTATGACTCATTGGCATATGAATTGAGTGATCTGCTCTTCCTCGACATTGTCGCAGAATGGTATTGGTATAATATCCTCCCTGAATTGAGAATGAAAGGGTAATCATTCCCGGGCTGCTCAGACTGAGCAGTATGATCAACCGGGTTAAGTGTGGCTTTACCGTCTGGTGTATTGAATCTTTCAAGGAATAGTGTTGGGGTGCCTGGATGTTTGCTGTCGGGACATGGCCATTGTATTCCATGATCTTCGATCCTGTCATAGGAGATCCCCCCCAATATTGGAGCAGCCTGTGCAATCTCATCAAAAATCTCTGCTGCATTCTTATAATTACCTATATTTTCCCCCATCTTTTCTGCTATCTCCATAATTATCTTCCAGTCCTCACGCGCCTCACCAGGCATTTCAACAGCTTTCCTTACCCTTAACACTCTTCTGTCGCTATTAACAAATGTACCTTCCTTTTCGGCATAGGATGAAGCCGGCAGTATCACATCAGCAAATTTTGTTGTTTCTGTCTGAAAGATATCCTGAACCACAAGGAAATCAAGATTTCTGAGTGCTTCTGCGGTATGGTTCAGATCAGGGTCTGTAACCATCGGGTTCTCTCCCATTATGTACATCCCTTTTATCTCACCATCATGAGCAGCATTCATTATTTCAACAGTCGACAAACCTGTTTTCCCTGACAGGCTGTCGTAATCTGTATTCCACAGCTCTGCAATTCTTTTCCTGTTATCATCATCACCTATCGGGATATACCCCGGATATACTACGGGAGAGCATCCAACGTCTGTTGTTCCCTGTACATTGTTCTGTCCCCTGGGAGGATCGATCCCGCATCTCTCCCTGCCAATTTTGCCAGTAACAAGCATCATATTGATCAGGGAGAACACGTTATGCGTTCCAGTAACCTGCTGGCTCAGTCCCATTCCTGTTGCAATCATGGCTGTAGTTGCACCCGAGTATATGCGTGATGCTTCTATCATTTTATCTGCAGGAACTGATGTGATCTCCTTAACATATTCCGGTGTATATTTCTCAACCATTTCCGCCAGTTCATTAAAGGCATCCATACCCCCGGCAACCCTCTCATATATAAAATCCCTGTCGATAGCGTCATCCTTTATTATCTGTCTGATCATCCCGTTCAGTAATGCAACATCTGTTCCCAGTCTGGGCTGCAACCAGATATCTGCATACTTTACCAGCGGAGTCCACCTGGGATCACAAACGATAAGCCTGTTCCCTCGCTTTTTACCCTGCTTTACATAAGTTGCCGTCACAGGATGAGTCTCTATCATATTGTTTCCCAATACAAAAAGGCAGTCAGTGGTCTCAAAGTCCTCGATCGAATTGCTGCCTGCTCCGTCACCTATCGATTTCAGCATAGCGGTAACGGTTGATGCATGGCATAGTCTGGTACAGTAATCAACATTATTATTACCAAAAACCATTCTAATGAATTTCTGGAAGATATAGTTGTCTTCGTTGGTACATTTGGCAGAAGCATATCCGGCGAGAGCATAGGGTCCTTTTTCACTTTTTATGGTTGAGAATTTTTCAGACACAAGGTCCAGGGCCTCTTCCCATGTTGCTTCAACAAACGCTCCGTTTTTCTTTATCAGGGGTGTTTTAAGTCTTTCACTGTGTGCAATGTAATCGTATCCGAAACGTCCTTTCACACATAACCGGCCATCATTTGGCGACACACCCTCAACACCGTTTACCCTGACTATCCTTCCGCCCTGCACAAGCAGTTCTATCTGGCAACCAACACCACAATAGGGGCATGTTGTTCTTACACTTCTTTCGATTTTTTCAAGTCTGATCTCTTCGCGGTGAGGCTTTTCGACCAGTGCACCGGTAGGACATAGCTGAATACATTCTCCACACCCGTCACATTCCGACTCCGACCATTTATCAAAGCC
>JBJKPH010000198.1:0-4021 GCA_046706585.1 Bacteroidales bacterium
AAACGTAAATTCAGAAACCGCTTTTCAGAAACAAGGAGGATTCGGGTTCATCAGTGCTGATAAGATGGTTTGTACCGGAACAGAGAAGTCTAAACACCTTTGCTGTTTACAGGCGCGTTTACGGGAAAGGAGATTTTGAGAAACTTGATGCCGTTAACGGATATAATTCCTCCCGGGATACAATATATTTGATAGCCATAGATACTACTGTTCATTTTCCTGCTTTCTACCAGTATTACCTTGTTCCGCTCGATATTTATGGCAACAGGGGACAGGTATCGGATACTGTAGGTGCAGGTACCCTGACCGGTGGTTATAACCCTGTTCCTGATTATCTTAGGGCTGAAGGACTTGACAAAGATCACCAGGTAAAGATAACCTGGAACTTCGCCGACAGGAATTATATGAGAGGCATTGAAGTATTCCGCAGCGAATCATTCGACAGGGGATTTAACAGGATAGCCGTTCTGCCTGCCGGCGACACATCCTTTACAGATGTTGTTCCTGTGGCAAACCAGGATTACTGGTATTACCTGGTTATAGACGGACCTGTTACACAAAGCCTGCCCACAGCAAAAGTATCTGCCATGTTCAGGGGTAAGGGGGATAAGCCTGCTCCTCCGTCGGAGACCGGTGCTGAGAGCGTTAAAGGAGGTGTAAAGATATTCTGGACCTATAATGAGCCATACGCGAAAGGTTTTTATGTTTACAGGTACGACTATGGCAGATCAGAATACAGGCAGGCTTCGGGTCTCATACCGTCAGGCAGGGAGATTTACAGCTATGTTGATTCAGTAAACCCGGCCAGGGGAGGAGATGTTCAGCGCTATGCAATACAGGCTGTCAATGATCTCGACCAGTTGAGTGACCTGTCAGAACCGGCAAGCGCGGCACCGGGGATTTTAGCACAGGTGAGTGTGCCGGTGAACCCAAGGATAAGCAGGACGGATAAAGGCATAATACTTATATGGGATGATATGCGCAACACGCAGCCAACCCTTATGGGGTACAGGGTTTACAGGAAGAAGGGGGATGACAGGGATTATGTCGAAATGTCAAATGATACATTAAGGAACGACAAGAACTACTATAAAGACACCACCCTTGTTCCGGGAATAGAATACCGGTATATTGTAAGAGCCATAGATTACTACGGAAATGAAAGCCAGGAAAGCAAGCCGGTATCATTCTTGTTTTCCACAGGTTCCATGGTGCCCCCGGTTATCACACGGGCTGTCAGCACATCAGGGGGTATTATGATAAGCTGGGGCCAGGTAGACGACAATGGTATAGTGTCGGTGAAGCTATACAGGTCGGGCCGCGGAGGAAAGGTTGTCGTGGCAACATTGCCGGCTGCGGATGATCAGTATCTTGACACCTCAGCTGAGGCGGGGCAACTTTATTTTTACAGTATAACAGCAGTATCGGGTGATGGTAGTGAGTCAGCACCGGGCAGGGAAGTTGGAGTGAGAAGGTAGGGGGCAAGGTTGATCCGGGTTACTCATGAGCCCTGTTAGCCTGACTGCTCTCCGCCCTGCGTTTTTAAGCTACTGCCCTAAATACTCTGCAAGCTTTTCCAGCACTTCCGCATCCAGATTGATCTGCTGCTGTGCCTCTTCCCAGTTGCGCTGTTCGATGGCTTCCCTTATTCCCGGCATCGTCTTCACCCCATATCCTGTGTAATATCCCGGGGCATAAAGGATATTCCTGTACCATGGCCTGCGCGGAAGTCCGTCCTTTGCCAGCAGCTGCTGCTCTGCATGGTACATGAGAATGTTGAATTCCTGGTTTGTCTTTCCCTTCTTAATGTCCATCCTGAACGTAGCCTCAATGCTGTCGGTTGAAGCCTTCAGCTTCTGGAGTGCATTCTCAAGAGGTGAGAAGTCGAGGTAAGGCACCTCGGGACTTATTTTCGGCACCATATATCCTTTAGTCGGATCGTCGCCGGCAGCATATCCACCTCCTCTTATTATCATATTCTCTGTGGACGTAGCCTCGCGGCTGCTCCTGATGAGTCTCATCAGCTCCTCTGTGTAACTTCCGGTGGTGTTGTACAGTTCAGTGAAGTCAAAGGGTAGAACATCGGCACCTGCCATTCTTAGTACTGCCCGTCCTGCTGTTTGTGCCAGTGTGGCGCAGTACCTGAATCCCGGATCCTTGAACCTGACATACATGTCGTAAGAGTCGTATATGGAGTGGTAATCGCCCGATCCGTCCTCTCCACCATATCCCAGGTTGAGCGATGGTATACCCGCATGCTGAATGAAAGCCGAGTAGTCGGATCCTGAGCCAAGAGCTCCCAGCCTGAGACTCTTCTCATTCCATATCCTCTTCTTTGCCTCCGTGCTTGCGGCATTTATCGCATCGAAGTCTCTTCTCCTCTCAAAAACACTTATGCCGGTCTGAGGGTCGGTCACCTGCTTGGATATCTCATCCATCAGCTTCTCGAGAGTTGGTGATCCCTGTGCGAAGAGGAAGCCTCTTCCGTTGGCATCTGAATTGATATATACCACTCCTTTTTTCTGAAGCTCAACAAGGTGCTGCTCCACCCATTCGGTCGATCCCAGCAATCCGGGTTCCTCACCGTCCCACGCGCAGTATATTATTGTCCTGTCGGGTCTCCACCCGTTTTTCATCATTGTTCCCATTGAGCGTGCTTCCTCGAGTAGTGTTGCCTGTCCGCTTATCGGGTCGCCGGCACCATTTACCCAGGCATCTTCATGATTGCCTCTTATCACCCATTCATCGGGATATTTTGAACCCCTGATCCTTGCAATGACGTCATAGCATGGCACGATGTCCCAGTTGAACTCAAGCTTAAGATGCACCATTGTCTTACCCGGGCCGATATGATAAGCAAAGGGCAGTCCTCCATGCCAGCTCTCTGGTGCCACCGGACCGCCGAGCGATTCGAGCAGAGGGGCAGCATCATGATAGCTGATGGGCAGCACCGGTATCTTCAGAAGGCTGGGAGCTTCCGACCTGTCGAGCCTCTCAGCGTCCTTAGTTGCTCCTCTGAAAGGAGTAAGCGGATCGCCGGGGTAATAACCAGACATGTCGATGACGGATCCACGCTGTACACCAAATTCATTGCGGTATGATCCTTTCGGGTACACATCGCCCTGGAAGTAGCCGTCGTCGGCCGGGTCGCTGTAGATGATGCATCCCACGGCACCATGTTCCTGGGCCACCTTGGGCTTGATGCCTCGCCAGCTGTGCCCGTATTTGGCTATCACTATCTTACCCTTTACATCGATGCCCATCCTTGCGAGCATGTCATAATCCCCTGGCAACCCGTAATTCACGAAGACCAATCCGGCAGTAACATCACCGTCGGCGCTGTAGGCATTATATGTGGGCAGCTGTCCTTTTTGACCCGATGAGGCATCTTCCTTCAGGGCGGGTTCCTTCAGACCGGCTTTGTACTTTGTCGGTGACGTCATCTCGAGCAGTCTAGTCTTCGGTGTAGGAAACAAAACATGAAAAGTCTCTATTTCTGCATCCCAGCCCCACCTGCGGAAGAGGCTGAGGATATATTCTGTCTTTTCTTTATCGGCAAGAGAGCCAATATTATGAGGTTTGTCAGATAGTTTCCTTATAAGAAGCCCGATGCTGTCGCAACTGATATTACTGTCGAAATCAGCTTCAGCTTTATATTCCGGGGCAGTGTTCTTTTCAAAGAAACCGGTAATCCTTGTTGATTGGGCATAAGTCATTTGCATGGCAAATGCCAGGAGGATGGAAAGAGTGAGTGTTTTCATAGCAGGATGTTTTTATAGGAGTAAATATAGTGAAAAGTGTACATTGCGTAGCGGGGAGGGTGATAAGTAATCGGTAATCGGTCATTGGTCATTGGCGCTTCGCGCGTCATTCAATGGTAATTCATGGTAATTCATAGTCATTCAATAGTCATTAGATTGGATTCTGACTCCGTGTTATACTCCGTGTAACTCCGTGGTTTAAAGAAGGTCATTCAATAGTCATTAGATTGGATTCTGACTCCGTGTTATACTCCGTGTAA
>JBJKPH010000199.1:0-5246 GCA_046706585.1 Bacteroidales bacterium
GGCTGAAGATGTATATTACCTGAATGCAGCCGATTATAATGCAATGGGGTCACCTGGGAAATACGATAATTTCTCCTCTACCGATAATCCCTCTGATTACCTGCCTGCACTTCTCGACAATATGTACCCACTGGCCGGACAGGATTTTGAGATCGTTCTTGTTTACAAGTACTATGCAGGCACTACCCTTACGCTGGCCGACAAATATGTGTTCGACAACGGGGAATGGACCTCAACATATAATTATGTTGAACCCAAGACATCACAATTCCTCTATTCAACTTCAGGATGGGTATTTGATCCGACCGTATCATTCGGTATGGTCTCGGCCGATTACCAGATGATTGTTGATTGGGTTAAAACCAATATAGGGGCTGACAAGCTGGATGGTTATGGTACTGCGGATTATTATTATGGCACCAGCGCTTATTACTCCGAGTTCAACCTGGCCAATTTTGATACGGATGTCTTCGACACATGGCAGGATGCCGTCGAGGAAGCTATTGGTGGTGCTCTGTTGCCCGCCAAGTATCCGGATGCAGTTGCACAGGTGAGCGGTATCGATGTGTTCTATATAGTTAGTTTTATTACATATAGTCCCAGCGGAACATATACAATGAAGTTCCAGTGTACAAAATCAGGTCCCAATCCTGAATTTACACTTGTCGAAGGACCATACTAGACATTGTAATATATTTTTGATGCTATTCATTAAGAGTGAGGCCTTCCGGAAACCCGGGAGGCCTTCTTTTTTAATATTATTACCCGGTTTTTATTTGAACTAACCCGCTTTTCCTCAATCGTTTTATACCAAATTTCAGCTCCGTAATTGTTAAACAACCAACTCCTCCAGCCTGCCGGTCCCGGAATGCATGTATGCTTGTAACAGGCTGTATACAGGCAGTTTAGCCACAGGGGTTAATAACTAGAGTTGATTGTTAATAATTATAACTTGCATCCTCCTGCCTCATTTTCTATTTTAGCAAAACCTGTTAGACTTACTGATCACCTATCAAATAGTTTAATAATCAAGTCGAATCGAAACTGAGGGTTATAAATGGGAGAGTTATTTCTTGAAAAATCAGCTGTAGTACCCGGTGAGGACTCAAAAAATTCAGAATTATCAATGTTTCCTGAAGAGGAAAAGGAGCTCATTAATATTGATGAGGAACCTGTCACGCTTGAGGAAACAAAAACCGTGGAGGCTGAAAAAAATATTTACTCCCATGATGACGTAGTAAGGGAAAGCAACGAATATTTCAATAACGACAATCTTGCAGCCAGGGTATGGGCTAATAAATATGCCCTGAAAGATTCATACGGGAACCTGTTTGAAAAGACCCCTGATGATATGCATCACAGGCTTGCATCTGAAATTCACAGGATAGAGAAAAGATATAATAACCCTGTTTCTGAACAGGAGATCTACGATGTGCTGAAGAATTTCCGGTATATAGTTCCCCAGGGAGGGCCTATGACCGGTATCGGTAATCCATACCAGATCGCTTCCCTGTCGAACTGTTTCGTTATAGGCAATGAAGGTGATTCCGATTCTTATGGAGGAATCATGAAGATCGATCAGGAGCAGGTACAGTTGATGAAAAGAAGGGGTGGTGTCGGGCACGACCTCTCACATATACGTCCGCAGGGGAGTCCTGTGCTTAACAGCGCGCTCACATCAACGGGAGTTGTTCCGTTTATGGAAAGATACTCAAACTCCACACGTGAGGTCGCGCAGGATGGCCGCAGGGGGGCGCTGATGCTATCTATTTCAATCAAGCATCCTGATGCCGAAAAATTCATTGATGCAAAACTGGAAGCAGGTAAGGTGACCGGAGCCAATGTATCGGTTAAGATAACCGATGAGTTCATGGAGGCGGTAAAGGAGAACAAACCTTTCAGGCAACAGTACCCCATCGATTCTGATAATCCTTTGTATGAGCGGACGATCAATGCAAGGGAGCTCTGGGATAAGATAATCCACAATGCCTGGAAATCGGCAGAACCGGGTGTACTGTTCTGGGATACCATTAGCCGGGAGAGTGTTCCCGATTGCTATGCCGATCTGGGCTATCGTACCGTTTCGACAAATCCTTGCGGAGAGATACCGTTGTGCCCCTATGACAGTTGCCGGCTGCTGGCACTTAACCTGTACAGCTATGTCGATAACCCGTTCACCAAAGAGGCAAAATTCGACTTCGGGCTTTTCAAAAAGCATGTTCATCTTGCCCAGCGAATAATGGATGATATTATTGACCTTGAGCTTGAGAAAATAGATTCTATACTTGCCAAGATCGAAAAAGACCCTGAGGGAGAAGAGCTGAAAGGCGTGGAGCGAAATCTGTGGGTGAATATCAGGAGAAAATCCGAAGAGGGACGAAGAACAGGCATAGGAATTACCGCTGAAGGCGATATGCTGGCCTCCCTTGGATTGATGTATGGAAGCGATGAGGCTATTGAATTCTCCACAGAAGTACACAAAACACTGGCAATAGAGGCATACAGGTCATCATCTTTCCTGGCTAAGGAGAGAGGAGCTTTCAGTCTGTACAATCCCGAAAGAGAAAAACATAATCCGTTTATCAACAGGCTTAAAGAGGCCGATCCCGGCCTTTACGATCATATGGTAGAGCATGGCAGAAGGAATATAGCCCTCCTTACGATCGCACCAACCGGTACAACAAGCCTTATGACACAGACCACATCGGGTATAGAGCCTGTATTTATGCCTGTATACAAACGCCGGAGGAAAGTTAATCCCAATGATAAGGACGTTAACGTTACCTATACCGATGAGGTTGGAGATTCATGGGAGGAATACAATGTTTTTCATCACAAATTCATTGACTGGCTAAGGATAAAAGGATACAATCCTGATGAAGTGCGGGAGATGGATGATAAAGAGATAGATACGATTATTGCACGGTCGCCATACTTTAAGGCAACAGCCAATGATGTCGACTGGCTGGCTAAAGTTAGAATGCAGGGTGCAATTCAAAAGTGGGTCGATCACTCCATTAGTGTTTCTATAAACATTCCGAAGAACGTTAACGAAGATCTTGTCAGTGATCTCTACCTTACTGCGTGGGAATCGGGATGCAAAGGGGCTACAGTCTATCGCGACGGATCAAGAAGCGGAGTTCTTCTGTCATCAAAGAATGAGAAGGAAAACGAAATTGCCAAACGGCCAAGAATACTTGAAGCCGAAGTTATCAGGTTCAATAATAATGATGAGAAATGGATAGCTTTTGTGGGGATTAAGGATGAAAGACCCTACGAGATATTTACCGGACTGGCTGACGAGGAGATGTTCCCGATACCCAAATCGATCGTAAAGGGAAGTATTATAAAGACAAGGGATGAGTCGGGTAAGGCACGCTATGATTTCCAGTATACCGACAAATACGGATACAAGAAGACCATAGGCGGGCTGTCTCACGCGTTCATGCCTGAGTTCTGGAACTATGCAAAGCTTATCTCTGGTGTGCTGAGACACCAGATGCCTATCGAGCATGTGGTTAACCTGGTAAGGTCGTTAAGACTCGACAGCGAATCGATCAATACATGGAAGATGGGGGTTGAAAGGGCATTGAAAAAATACATCCCCGACGGTACAAAAGCGAAAGGGAAATGTGGTGAATGCGGATCAACAAGCCTGGTATATCAGGAAGGATGCCTGATCTGCACCGATTGCGGCTCCTCTAAATGTGGTTAATATATTTTATGGACGTGGAGTGGGCATGGATCACCTGATCCGTGCCCATTTTTTATGATATAACCCCTAGCTCCCGGCCAACTTTCTCAAAACCTGCAATAGCCCTGTCGAGGTGTTCGGTTTCATGCCCGGCCGAAAGTTGAACACGTATCCTGGCCTGTCCCTTTGGTACTACCGGATAATAGAACCCGATAACATATATGCCTTCATTGAGTAACCGCGAAGCAAACTGCTGTGATAGTCGTGCATCGTAAAGCATTACGGCACATATTGCCGACCGCGTGGGCTTAATGTCAAATCCCAGTTTTGTCATTCGCTCCATGAAATAGTCGGTATTACCATGCAGCTTATCCTGTAACCTGTTGGTTTCGGTCATCATATCTATCATCCTGATCCCTGCAGCAGCTACAAGTGGCGGTATTGAGTTGGAAAAAAGATATGGCCTCGAGCGCTGCCTGAGCATGTCAATGATCTCTTTCTTTCCTGTTGTAAAGCCACCTATCGCTCCTCCAAAAGCCTTACCAAGAGTGCCTGTGATTATTTCCACTTTCCCCCTGGCATCATAGAGTTCGGTAACTCCCCTGCCTGTTTTCCCAACAACACCTGCCGAATGAGATTCGTCAACCATTACCATTGCATTATACTTTTCGGCCAGGGTAAGTATTTTGTCTAGCGGAGCTACGTTACCGTCCATTGAGAATACCCCGTCGGTTACTATCAGCCTGTGTCTCTGAGCCTGTGCTGCCTGAAGCTGCAGTTCAAGATCGGCCATGTCGGCGTTGGCGTACCTGTACCTTACTGCCTTGCACAGCCTTACGCCGTCAATAATAGACGCATGGTTAAGTGAATCGGATATTATTGCATCATCACCAGTAAGCAAAGGCTCAAAAACCCCTCCGTTAGCATCAAAACAGGCGGCATAGAGTATTGTATCTTCTGTTCCGAAGAATGATGCTATCTTATTCTCAAGCTCTTTATGCAGGTCGGTTGTGCCACAAATGAACCTTACCGACGACATACCGTATCCATGAGTATCAAGGGCTGATTTAGCCGCATCTATGAGATCAGGATCACTGGATAATCCCAGGTAATTATTTGCACAGAAGTTAAGGACCTTTTCTCCTGTTGTGAGACTTATCTCTGCTGACTGGGGTGAATCGATTACCCTTTCGTTCTTGTAAAGGCCGGCTTCCTCAATTTCTTTGAGCTCGGCCCTGAGGTGCTTCCGGAAATCGTTGTACATAATTTACTTTCTTTAGTAACAATTACAGTTGTTACGAACTGTTTTTATTTTAAATGTCAGCCCGTAATCCAACATGAAATACTCTAACTACTAAATTACAACGTAGAAAAGAATTATTACAACTATTTTGGAATAATATTTTTTACCCACAACAGTGAAGTAGTCGCAGATCTGCAATCTGCGACTCACTATACCCCGTTGGTCCGGATCTCCGAATCCGTACCGGTAGCTTTACCTGGTAATGTCGCAGATTCGGAGATCTGCGACTCACGGGAGGGGAAAGAGATC
>JBJKPH010000200.1:0-3433 GCA_046706585.1 Bacteroidales bacterium
ATCGACCAGGGCGTAGTGCTCAACTGGCCGAGGATGTCCCAGCGCAGGGGCAGGGGCGGACAGTTTGGCGGCATGCGAGGTGGTTCCTCGGGCGGAGGTTTCGAGAGCAGCTTCAAGGAGCTTGACAAACTGTTTTCAGATGCTGCTGTTTATGCCGAGACCGAAACACACGACAGGACCAACCTTAAACTGGAAGCCATTAAGGGACTCTTTACAGGTGACCAGATACTTTATATCAATGTGACCGAAGCGAAAGGGGTTTTTACAGCTGTTGATTTTGCGAAGGAGCATAAGGTAAAAAGGATGGTACTGGTAGGAGCAAATGAGGATTACCTGATGGTAGCCGATTTTATTAAGGAAAATAACCTGCCCGTGATCGTTACACGCATTCACAGCCTGCCCGAGAATGAATCGAGCGACACCAGGCTTCCTTTCAAGATAGCGAAGCTGCTGAGTGATCAGGGTATTAAAGTAGGTATAACATACTCCAATACATCATATGGCTATAACCTGCCGTTCGTAGCCGGACAGTCGGTAGCATACGGGGTCGACAAGGAAGAAGCCCTAAAGATGATAACTCTTAACAATGCTGAGTTGCTTGGTATTGGTGACATCACCGGATCGATAGAGCCCGGTAAGGATGCCAATATAGTCGTATCAACAGGTGATATACTCGATATGATGACCAACAATATCGAACTGGAATATATCCAGGGGCGTTCGGTAGACCTGAATGACAAGTTCAAAATGCTGAATGACAGGTTCCTCGAGAAGTATGAGCAGCAGAAGTAAACCTGGAATATTCACCAGAACAATGATAGGTCCGGATTTCTAATCCGGACCTTTTTCATGTAGAAAGTCTCGTAATTACAAATCTGCGACATCGAGGGAGATTAATCCGGACCTTTTTTGTATATTAAGTCGCAGATTGCAAATCCAGACCAACAGATTAGAAATAATGATATACATGGTAATTGCAATAGCTGTTGTTCTCCTGGTCCTGTTTATCCCGATGAAGGGCAGGAGCTATGAGACAATTGTACCTGTGAGGGTGGTTGATGAGAGGGATACCATGTTTTCACGTAATGAACTGAAACCGGGGGAGGTGAGGTTTGATGAGTATTACCGCGATCATCCCGACAAGAAGCAACCTGATGATATGTTCAGAAGGAAGCCGGGATTGCTTTCAAAAGAATCTGCCAACTATAACGATCTGGCTTTCGCAGCGGCTGATGCAAGTTTTGAGGCGGTGACTGCTTTCTTTGATCTGAGATCAAAGAGCATGGGGCATGGGGCACGGGGCTTGGGGTCCTCCTCCGCTGACGCTACAGAGAGCGGGGAGCGGCTGACACTTTTCATTAAAGAGTGGGGCAGGAAAATGGGAGCTCACAGTGTGGGTATCGCGGAGATGAAGGATTATCATTATTATACAATTGGAGGTAGAAGGGAAAGGTATGGTAAGCCTGTTGTACCTGAACATTTGTATGGCATTGTATTTACGGTGGAGATGGACCATGAACTCACAGGAACAGGTCCTCAGGCACCGGCAGTAGCAGAGTCGGCAAGGCAATATCTGAATTCAGGGATGATAGCTACACAGGTAGCGCTTACGCTGCGTAATCTGGGGTATGATGCTACTACACACATTGATGCAAACTATGATGTGATATGCCCGCTGGTGGCAAAGGATGCCGGCCTGGGAGAGATAGGAAGGATGGGGTTGCTGATGACGCCGCAACTCGGTCCGCGTGTGAGGATAAGTGTAGTAACGACAAATGCTCCGCTGGTACCATCACAACCTTCACATGACAGCACTGTGATCGATTTCTGTACAAGGTGCAGCAAATGTTCAGAAGCCTGTCCGGCCGGAAGTATTCCTGACGGACCGGTAACCGACCGGGAGAATAATTACCTGTGGAAGATCAGCCATGAGAAGTGCTACACCTTCTGGTGTCATTCCGGCACTGATTGTGCCCGGTGTTTAGCCGTTTGTCCATATTCACACCCCGATACTTTCTTTCACAGGTTCATAAGACGGGGAATAACGAATAATTTTATTTTCAGGCGACTGGCCGTTAAAATGGATGACATCATTTACGGCAGGAAGCCTGCACCCGCGAAGATACCGGGATGGTTCGAAGGCTGATCCCGGGCCTGTTGTAACAAAATGCCCTGACCACTATTGTGTGCTATCGGTATTTGGAGTATATTGTTAGGGTATACCAATGTTTGACCTAAAATAACCGACAAGATGAAACTCCCCTTTAAATCGTTCGTTGGCATAATGCTGACCTGTCTTATTATATCAGGATGTGGAAAAAGTTCAAAGAAAGAGAGTGTTGTCACACCGGCTACGAGTGAGTATATAACCGGGTATACTACCGGGAACAGACCACGTGATGGTGAAGTGATGGTTAAGTTCTCCAGGCCTGCAATTACTGCCGACAAAACAGGTAGTGCTGTAGATGAAAAGGTCTTCAGGATAAGTCCGCAGGTGAAGGGAATAGCCACATGGGCCGACCAGACGACCCTTCTTTTTACTCCTGATGATAAGTTTGACTGGAACACCGAATATACATTTACCGTTAACCTGCAGAAACTATTCGGGAGCGATGCGGATCCGGGTACATTCACTTTTAACTTCTTTACACTGGCAAAAAACTTCAGTGTGTCGGTAGAAGGGCTGAAGATGGACGGAGAAGATAATATGGCATACACGGTGGCAGGTACACTGAGCACTTCCGACGCTTTTACCGAGGATGAGATAACGGGTATTATATCAGCCAGCCAGGAAAAGAGAAACCTGGATGTAAAGTGGAACTTCAACACAGGAAAGAACAGGCATGAATTTATCGTTAGTGGTGTAAAAAGGGGTGAGGAAGCCAGTGAGGTTATTATTGCCTGGAACGGTAAAAAGGCCGGGGTCGACAATGTTTCGGAGACGAAAGTATTCGTTCCCTCGGTCAAAGATTTCAGGGTTACCAATCACAGGGTATTGTCGACACCTTCACAATATCTTGAAATTGAGTTCAGCGATGCGATAAACAGCAGTATCGACCTGGCAGGGATGGCAATTATAGAAGGCCACCAGGTTGCCAGGATAACGGCCGAATCGAATATACTTAAGGTTTTCCCGTCAGCAAGAATAGCAGGCGTTGTTAAGGTAATCGTCGATGGTTCGATATCGAATAGTTTCGGATACAACCTGGGTGAACCTGTTACCATGGATGTGGATTTCGGCGGATTGAAACCGGGAGTGAGAATGCAGGGTACGGGAGTAATTGTGCCACGAGGCGAGGGACTGATATTCCCTTTCGAGGCTGTTAACCTTAAAGCTGTCGATATAAGGATAATGCAGATATTTTCAAACAATGTTCCATACTTCCTCCAGGAGAATGATATGAGTGGAAGCTGGAACCTGTCGTTCCTGGGA
>JBJKPH010000201.1:0-8046 GCA_046706585.1 Bacteroidales bacterium
TTATTGTTAATTATTGTTAAATAAGTATTAAATAATTAAGTAGTTACGCGCACGAGTATAAAATATAGGTAATTTCATGCGCTGAAAATTTTAACAAAAGGCAAACATATTAAACATCATTTATAATGAAGAAGAAGACATTGATTATTACAGTAGCAGTATTGGCAGTAGTTGTCATTACGATTATTGTCCTGGCAAAGATAAACAACAAGGAGGATATGAGTTTGCTGTATGCGACGGCAGATAAGGGCCAGTTTGAGATTGTTGTATCAACCACAGGTGAACTGCAGGCTGAAAATTCAACAGATATTAAAGGACCCGAGGGGCTTGGCGGAAGGAATATGCGTTTCAGGGATATAACAATTCAGGACCTTATTCCGGAAGGTACAATTGTAAAGGCAGGTGACTATGTGGCCACTCTTGACAAGTCGGATGCCGATAATAGTTTGAAGGATGAGCAGGACAACCTGGAAAATATGAGGAACGATTACGAGATGGCTAAACTCGATACGACCATCTCCCTTGGTGACCTCAGGGACCAGCTGATGAACCTCAAATTCAATATGGAGGAGGCAAGTATTACCCTCGAGCAGTCGAAGTATGAGCCCCCGACAACCATACGCCAGAACCAGATCAACCTGGATAAAACTACAAGAGCATATGAACAGGCACAGAAAAATTATGTGCTTAAGGTGGCACAGGCAAAAGCAGATATGAGGGATGCAAAGATCGACCTGGACAAACAGGAAGAGAAAGTGAAAACAATGGAGGAAATCCTTCAGCAGTTCACCGTTGTGGCCCCGGCCGATGGCATGGTTATATACAAGAGGGAATGGAGCGGTGCAAAAAGAAAGGTTGGTTCAAGTATCAGCCCGTTTGATCCGGTTGTAGCTACACTTCCTGACCTGTCACAAATGATATCGAAGACTTACGTCAATGAGATCGATATAAGCAAGATCAAGACAGGACAAAAAGTAAGGATAACCGTTGATGCATTCCCGGAGAAAAGATACACAGGTGAAGTTATAAGTGTTGCAAATATCGGGGAGCAATTGCCCAATACCGATGCCAAGGTATTTGAAGTGGTGATCAAACTGAACGAAAGTGATCCCATTCTCAGACCTTCTATGACAACAGGTAACCAGGTGGTGACCAATGTTTACAACGATGTTGTTTATATCCCCCTGGAATGTGTTCATGCCACTGCTGACAGTATACCGTTCGTATATACCAAAAATAAGGAAATGCAGGTAGTAGTTCTTGGCGATTCCAATGAAAACGAAGTAATAGTTGAACAGGGTGTTGAGCCTGGTGATCAGCTTTACCTGAGTACTCCTGAAGATGCCGAAGATTTCAAAATGAAAGGAGAGGAACTGATAAGTGTTATTAAGGAAAAAGAAAAGGAAGAAAAGGCAATCCAGGAACAACAGCGCCGTGACAGTGCGGCTGCCAGGAGTGACAGACAGCGAATGTCATCAGACAGGATGCAGCAGTTTCAGAATATGACCGATGAGGAGCGGCAGCAGATGAGGCAGAATATGCAGAACATGACCGATGAAGAAAGGCAGCAGATGAGGCAGAATTTCCAGGGAGGCCGCAGAGGAGGTCAGACAGGTGGATCGGGACAGGGCAGAACAGGCGGACAGTCGAACCAGAATAGTCCGGTAAATCAATAACCGACGAGGAGCAGATTATGATCAAAAGATATTTTCATGACGTGATAATTGCCTTTGAGGCAATTCTCGCTAACAAACTAAAGTCGATCCTGACAGCCCTGGGGATAATTTTCGGTGTGGCTGCTGTTATCAGCATGCTGGCAATCGGTAAGGGCGCCCAGCAGGAAATACTTGAGCAGATAAAAATGGTGGGAGTGAATAATATTCTTATCAGTCCCATCATCGAATCTTCCGATAATTCCACAGATGAGGGAGAGAAAAAACAGAACAAATTTTCAAGGGGTCTGAGCCTTTTGGATGTGAATGCCATTAAGGAAATACTTCCTTCGGTGAAAAGGATCAGTCCTGAAATATCCTTCAACTCAAATGTGGTTCTCAACGGGATGAAATATCCGGCAAAACTGGTAGGCGTCAGGAATGATTATTTCGGACTCTATAACCTTCCCCTTGATGCCGGTACATATTTTAACGATTACCAGGAAGAACACGGAATACAGGTTTGCCTTATAGGTGCAAATATCAGGGCCAAGTTCTTCAGTAAGGTTGATCCGATTGGACAGTACATTAAGTTCGATGGTGTGTGGCTGAAAGTGATCGGTGTACTCCAGAAGAATAATGTCAGCCTTACAGGTTTCGAGGAAACAGGTGTGAATGTATATAACGATAATATATATATTCCGATACAGACTATGCTCCTGAGGTACCAGAACAGGGAACTGGTAAATACAAAACTTGCATCTGAGGCTTCTAGTATACTTATGCAGGGCGGAGGTCATGGAATGCGTATGCGAACAGTTATTGCAAGCAGTTCAGATCCCAATACTCAGGCAGAAACTAATTATAACCAGCTCGACAAGATCGTTGTACAGGTAGACGAAACAGAACAGCTTAACACTTCAACGGAAGTGCTGAGCCGTATGATGTTGCGCAGACATTCGAACGTGAAGGATTTCGAGATAACCGTTCCCGAATTGCTGCTTAAACAGCAACAAAGAACAAAGGATATTTTTAACATTGTACTGGGAGCAATAGCAAGTATTTCGCTTATAGTGGGCGGAATCGGGATCATGAATATTATGTTTGCCTCGGTGATGGAGAGGATCAAGGAGATAGGTACCAGAATGGCTATCGGTGCAAAAAAAATGGATAACGTGGTACAGTTCCTGTCAGAAGCAATACTTATAAGTGTAACAGGTGGTTTTATCGGGGTAATACTGGGAGTGGTCCTGTCATTGCTCATCAATAAAATAGCCAACATACTTACTATTGTTTCACCATTTTCAGTGGTGATAGCTTTTGGTGTGTCTGCAGCAGTAGGTGTTATCTTTGGATATTCACCTGCAAAAAGAGCAGCTGAACGAGATCCGATTGAATCACTCAGGTACGAATAAATAAAATTCATAATAAGCAAATGAAACGATTTACAATATTAATTATTGCGGTAAGCCTATTATCGTCAGGTATAGCCAGATCACAGGAGACAACCAAACTAACCCTTCAGCAGGTACTGAAACTTGCCGAGGAGCAATCTCCTGATGCTATCCTGGCAAAACACAGGTTCAGGGCAAGCTACTGGCAATACCGTTCTTTCAAGGCAGAGTACCTGCCGGCCCTGACACTATCAGGTAATCTGCCCTCATATAACAGGGCATACCAGCTGAGATACAACTCCCAGACAAATACTGATTCATATATTTTGAGCAATTCAAACAGTATCTCCGGAGCTGTTTCTCTTGAGCAGAATATAGGGCTTACCGGTGGTAATATATTTGTCAGGTCAGATCTTGAAAGATACGATGACTTAAGTGAAGAAGGTTATAAGCAGTTTATATCAACCCCTGTAAGTATTGGAATTACGCAGCCGATATTCAGATTTAATGAGCTTAAATGGCAGAAGAGGATCGAGCCTCTGAGGTATGAAGCGGCAAAAAAGACTTTCCTTGAAGATGTGGAAAATGTTCATCTGCGTGCGGTACAAAGATTTTTTCAGCTTGCACTGGCACAGATAAACAAAGAGATAGCCGTTATGAACTATGCAAATGCCGACACTCTTTACAGGATAGCACAGGGAAGGTATAACCTCGGAACAATAGCCGAAAATGAACTGTTGCAGATGGAGCTGTCGTTCCTCAATGCCGGAACATCGCTGAACAATGCCAATATTAACCTTCGTGATATGGAGTTGAGATTGCGATCGTTCCTGGGATATAACGAAAATATCAATATAGAGCTGATCATACCTTCAAAAGTGCCGGATTTTGAGATCAATACGGACAAATGCCTTGAGCTTGCCACAGCCAATAACCCGGAGATACTGAACTACCAGCGTCAGCTGATCGAGGCATCCCGTAATGTGGCGCAGGCAAAGGCTGAAAAAGGACTTAATGCAAATATGAATCTTTCGTACGGTCTGACAGGGAAAGACGGAATGAGTGGAGCAGATGGAATTCTGCCTAATGCATATACGAAGCTGAGCGACCAGCAGCGGGCAAGTATTAGTTTTACACTGCCGATCGTTGACTGGGGTATGAGGAGAGGAAGGTACAGAATGGCGCAGTCGAGCGAGGAACTGACCAAAATACAGGTTCAACAGTCAATCATCGACTTCCAGCAGAACCTTTTCCTGGATGTGGCCCAGTTTAACCAGCAGGACGACCAGGTGAGGATCTCTGCAAAGTCGGATACCGTTGCAGCCAAAATGTTCGAGGTTACAAAGCAGAGGTTCCTCATTGGCAATGTGGACGTGCTTGACCTGAACAACGCCGACACCAGGAAGGATGAAAACAGAAGGGGTTATATACAGGCACTCCAGAACTACTGGACCTTCTACTATAATCTCAGGGGTGTGGCTCTGTATGACTTTGAAAATGATAAGCCTCTGAGCGCCGATTTTGAGAGCCTGATAATTGAATAAATAATATTTCGCAAATGTGAGATACCGGGTAGTTTCAAACACTTACCCGGTATTTTATTTTAATCCTGTTTAAAAAGGGCTTTTCAGAAAAAATTAATATCTTTGCCCGTCCGTTTCTGGGCAACAATTGAACAAGTAAAGATATATAACAAAAATACTTACACATGCAAAACAAGGGAGCTATAATTTTTCTGGCAATAGCACTTACTCTGGTATCGATATACCAGCTTTCCTTTACAGTGGCATCCTATAAGGTAAAGAAAGAGGCAAAGGAGTATGCCCCCGGTGATCTGAAACAGGAAGCTGCCTATCTCGATTCGATATCTTCCCTTCCAAAAGACCAGTGGTCGTTCCTGGGGAATACTTTCAAGGAGGTGCAGTCAAAAGAGATAAACCTTGGCCTTGACCTCAAAGGTGGGATGAACGTAATAATGGAAGTATCGGTTGAGGATATTGTCAGGGCACTGTCGAACTACAGCACCGATAAGACCTTTAACGAAGCTATTGCAATGGCAAGGGAAAAGAAGAAGAATAGCCAGCGTAACTTCATTGAGCTGTTCGGCGAATCGTTCGAGGAGATTGATCCTACTGCCAGCCTTGCTGCAATTTTCGGAACAATGGACCTGAAAGACAAGGTCAATTTCAATTCAACCAATGCAGAGGTTTTGCAGGTGCTTATCGATGAGACCGAGAGCGCTATAGATAACGCATTCAATATTCTCAGGAGCAGGATCGACAGATACGGGGTTACACAGCCCAATATCTCGCGCCTGGAAGCCAGGGGAAGGATACTTATTGAACTGCCGGGTGTTAAGGATCCGCAGAGGGTGAGGGATCTTCTTCAGGGTACGGCAAAACTGGAGTTCTGGGAAACATATGAGAACCCTGATGTTATCGGTTACCTTATGCAGGCAAACAATCTGATAGCACAGCAACAGAAAGATATGGCTGACCTCAGTAAACCCGAAGAGAGCGCTGACGAAACAGCTCAGCCGGCTGAAGGGGCACAGGCCAGTCAGGATACCACTGCAGGTGAAGAATCGTTGCTCGACCTTCTGAGCGACTCTACGCAGACTGCTGAGCCTGAAACACGTGAGCAGTTCAATATTCAGAATCCGCTTTTTGCAATTTTAAGCCCTTCGACTGATCAGAACGGACAACCGCTTTCGTCGAATCTCGTTGGCTACTCAAGCGCCAGGGATACTGCCAAAGTGATGGAATACCTTAATATGACACAGGTCAGGGCTCTTTTCCCGCGTGACCTGAAATTCCTCTGGAGCGCCGAACCGGCAGAAAATGATCCTAGCCAGAGTATATTCCTGCTTTATGCAATAAAGGATCCCGGAAAGGCTCCCCTCGATGGTGATGTGGTTACATCAGCCAGGGTGTCATACGGACAGGGTGGATCGAATGCTGAAGTTGACATGTCAATGAATGCCGAAGGTGCCAAGACATGGGCAAGAATGACCGGATCAAATGTTGGTAAATGTCTTGCCGTAGTACTTGACGGATATGTCAGATCATCTCCACGTGTACAGACAGAGATCAAGGGCGGAAACACCCAGATAACCGGTGGATTTACAATTGAGAAAGCAGAAGACCTGGCAAATATACTTAAATCAGGTAAACTTCCTGCTCCGGCCAAAGTGGTATCCGACACAGTAGTAGGGCCATCGCTTGGAGAGGAAGCTATCAGGGCTGGTCTGTCATCATTTATGGTTGCATTCCTTCTGGTACTTGTTTATATGGTCTTCTGGTACAGCAGAAAGGCAGGTCTGGTAGCCGATATAGCCCTGCTGGTGAACATGTTCTTTATAGCCGGCGTACTTGCTTCGCTGGGTGCAGTGCTCACATTGCCGGGAATAGCAGGTATCGTTCTGACAATAGGTATGTCTGTCGACGCCAACGTTCTTATTTATGAACGAATTAAAGAGGAACTGAAATCAGGCAAGGGCGTGAAACTGGCCCTGTCGGATGGTTACAGGAATGCATATTCGGCTATTATCGACGGTAACGTTACAACACTTCTTACAGGTATTGTTCTTTATGTTTTCGGGACCGGCCCGATAAAAGGTTTTGCAACAACACTGATCATCGGTATACTAACATCTCTCTTCTCAGCAATATTTATTACAAGGCTTATTTATGAAGGTTTCCTGAAGAGAAATGTCGTGCTTACGTTTGCAACCAGGTTTACTGAAAATGTATTTTCAAAAGTGAATATCGACTTCCTGGGTAAAAGAAAGATTGCTTATTTCATCTCGGGAACACTTATCACAATAGGTATTGTCTCCCTGTTTGTCAAGGGACTGAACCCCGGAATTGATTTCTCGGGAGGACGTTCATACGTCGTCAGGTTCGATAAGCCGGTTTCTACCGTTGAAGTGGCCGACCTTCTTAAGAAAGAGTATGGTGAGGCACCTCAGGTAGTTGTATTTGGTAATGAAGACCAGGTAAAGATAACTACCAAGTACAAGATCAATCAGCCAGAAGCAGAGGACGAAGTTGAACAGATGCTTTATGAAGGTCTGAAGCCTATCCTTGGAGATGTCGATGCCGATACTTTCTTCAATGATTACAGGCAGAGTTCAGAAACAGTAGGACCAACTATTGCATCAGATATTACAGTAAAGGCATCATGGGCAATAGCGCTGGCCCTGATAATAATGTTCCTCTATATATTTATCAGGTTCAGGAACTGGAGATACGGTCTTGGTGCAGTTGCCGCTCTTATTCATGACTCACTTATTGTAATAGGATTGTTCTCTATAGGTTATGGTATTTTCCCATTTTCTATGGAGATCGACCAGGCCTTTATTGCTGCGATCCTTACGGTGGTGGGATACTCGGTGAACGATACCGTGATCATCTTCGACCGTATCAGGGAGTATGTCGGTCTCTACCGTAAACGTCCGAAGAAAGAGATCATGAACATGGCTCTTAACAGTACTCTCGGACGTACATTCAGTACTTCGTTCAGTACCCTTATCGTGTTGTTCGCCATTTTCATCTTCGGAGGTGAAGTGATCAGGGGATTCACATTTGCCATACTGGTTGGTATCTTCGTGGGGACCTATTCATCTCTTTTTGTGGCAACACCTATCGTTTACGATACTATAAGGCGTACAGAAGAAGCCGAAAAGACTCCAAAGAAAAAATAAATAACACATCATGGGATGTTTGGTCGGGATTTCTAATTCCGACCTTTTTTTTGCATGACATTACCCGCAGATCTATCTCCCCCGTTAGTCGCAGATCTCCGAATCTGCGACATTATCCGGAAAAGTTACTGGTCCGGATTCGGAGATCCGGACCTAACGGGTCATGAGAGTTAGTCGCAGATCTCCTTCCCCCTCGTTAGTCGCAGATCTCCGAATCTGCGACATTATCCGGAAAAGTTACTGGTCCGGATTCGGAGATCCGGACCTAACGGGTCATGAGAGTTAGTCACAGATG
>JBJKPH010000202.1:0-1728 GCA_046706585.1 Bacteroidales bacterium
CACTAATTTTTTTATTTACCCTGACAGTTAAATTACATCACAAGGTGCAACTTGATTATTCTTTTAATTTAGTGATGATTATATCAATAAATAACAGATGACAAATTAAATTATCGCCTTTGTGAAAATCCTGCCTTTTATTTGAATCTTATTAACTGTCACCGGACAACAAACCATATTCATCCCCGTTATAATTAATGACATTCATGTGATATGAAAGTGAACTTCCGCATGTTTGGATTGTTTCTAAGTATGTCTGGGAGAGATCCGGGGATCATTAATACTTAAATGAAGGTTAAAAATCAAGACACCTGGGATGGTGCTTTATCGACATGACCAGATAATGGATCAGTACCGATAATAAATGTTACAGAGTAAAATTAACTTAAAATCAGAGACAGATGAAAAAGAGCATTTTGATTGTTGGGATTGTTTTTGGTATTATTGGGTGGGGATGCAAGAAGACAGATGCTCCCCCTGTGGGACTCAAACTTTCTGTTGAGCAGGCTTCTGCAGATGTAAACAATGCTTTTAGTGATATATCTTCTACAAGGGGATATGAAGTTCTTACTGCCACTGCGGGTCCTGTTTCAAAATCTGAAACTGCTTTCACAGACAGTATTACTTTGCCTATGGTAGCAGGAATATATGATTTTCAGCCGGATACGCTCAGGTTTCAGCATCATAATATGTATCCTTTCAGACTTTTCAACAAGTCTGCTGAAAGTGAACATCTTATTGTAAATTTTCCGCAGAAGATGGCATTCCATTGCAACTACCTGCATAGTTACAATCCGTCTGACACACTGCTGAAGAATGATTTTTCAATAGATGCCTCCGATTACCATCTATATTATAACTGGTGGAACAATCTTGATTACAAACTCACGGCAGAGCTTTCTCTCGACTCGGTCAGCCTTGGTACCATGGATGTGTCGGCCTTATCTTCATCGTACAAAGATCAGTCGTACCTTTCTGCCTTCACATTTGCCGACAGCTATACGGTTTCTACAGCTTGGCAAACAGGGGATACCACTGTATCAACATTTGCTCTTTCAAACGGCACCGACACGCTTATGAAAGAGACTAACTCATTCATTGGAACAGGTTTCCACAGGCATGAAAGACTATATGAACTTTCGATCGGAAATGTAGATATAAGAAGAGGTTACGGAATCGATTCCATACAGGTTTACCTCGACGGTGTTCTCCAGAAAACTGCAGGCGCCAAGATCACCGACGATTCTGATACTACTGGTACAATATGCGGTAAAAGAGATATACTGCTGACATTTGATGACGGTACAACCGCCAGGCTAAGCGATCTTATTGGTCCAGCCCTTACGGAGATGAAATCGCTTATTACTTCACTGCACGACATGTATTTTGCTGAAAACGTGGTAAACTACGTAGCTATCAATATTTACTATAACACGAGGCAATAACGTTATAATTATTCAGAGTGCTTATTCAGGGTATCCCGACTAAAGTTCAATGGAATGGAATTTAAATATATCCCTTCAGCAACTTCAGGCGGGATATCCCTTTTATGACATTGTGTTTTAAACGAACAGGCTACCAACCTGGTAAACAGTAAACGAAAGCAACCAGGCCACCGTGGTGGTATAAATTACTATGAATGCAGCCCACTTCCAACTGCCCGATTCTCTTTTTATTGCAGATTTTACACCTATACAAGGGAAATTAGTCAGGATAAACAACATAAAT
>JBJKPH010000203.1:0-2539 GCA_046706585.1 Bacteroidales bacterium
GCTGTCATCCTGAATGGAGCGAAGCGTAATGAAGGATCTCCACGGTTTTGCAGGATGTCAATTCTGTTGTTTCTGAAATGGAAGTATATCATTAGCGTAATGAAGGATCTCCAAAATGTTTAATTCAAGTTAATTAAATCAATGCTTACAGATTGAGGTATTAAGAAGTAAGTCACCAATTTGCAAAACGTTGAAAAGCCTTCCGATACCCCGGATTACAAAACCGCGCTAACCGGGGGAATCGGTGTCAACACGTTTATCTTTAAACTACTGCTAAGCGATTATGGGATCCTTCCGCTGCGCGTCAGGATGACAGGGCTGCTGATGGTTGACAGGGGGTATGAGGTGCGGCGTTTTGTGCATGCAGTGATGGCAAATTGGATATTTGGGCAAAACGCCGCACCTCATTACCCCCTCCTTACACTTCCAAACACTGTCATCCTGAATGGAGCGTAGCGTAATGAAGGATCTCCACGTGTTTCCAGGATGTCAATTCTGTGGTTCCTGAAATGGAAGTATTTCTTTATCGTAATGAAGGATCTCCAAAATGTTTAATTAAAGTTAATTAAATCAATGCTTATAGATTGAGGTATTAAGAAGTAAGTCACCAATTTGCAAAACGTTGAAAAGCCTTCCGATACCCCGGATTACAAAACCGTGCTAACCGGGGGAATCGGTGTCAACACCAACATCGAAGCAATCATTGTTGTACATCATAATCATCATCCCATTCTCCCTTGTTGATGTCAAATGACTACAATTAAGTTCCTGTTTTATAAATTAAAAGATAACCTCTCTACTCACACTCACTCTCACAATGACCGGCATAATGCTGATTTTTACCTTAAAAAAACACCGGACGGGTTTAAAGCAATAATTGTTAAGAAGTTGATTTTTCTCAAATATTTATTGCCAAAAAAGCCGTAGGTTTGCATGAAGAAATATTATTCACCAATAAAATATAAGTTCTATGAAAATGATTCAAGACTTTAATTTCAAAGGAAAGAAAGCAATAGTCAGGGTCGACTTCAATGTGCCTCTCGACAAGCAGACCTTTGTTGTTACTGATGATACCAGGATTAGGGGAGCATTGCCTACAATAAAAAAGATTTTGTCAGACGGAGGATCTCTTATACTTATGTCGCACCTGGGCAGGCCCGACGGACGTATGGAGAAGTTTTCACTTAAGCCGGTAATACCCGTTCTTGAAAAGTATATAGATCAGAAGGTCCTTTTTGCAGACGACTGCCTGGGCGAAGCAACTGAAAAAATGGTTGCTGGTCTTAAGCCCGGAGAAGTTCTTCTGCTTGAAAATGTACGCTTTTATCATGAGGAAGAAGGCAAACCTAAACTTCCTGAAAATGTCACTGATGAAGAAAAGAAAGCTGCGAAGGCAGAGATGAAGGTAAAGCAGAAAGAGATGGCAAAAAAACTGGCTGCTTATGCCGAGATATATGTCAATGATGCTTTCGGCACTGCACACCGTGCACATGCCACCACTGCTGTAATGGCCGATTTCTTTGATGTGGATCATAAAATGTTCGGGTTCCTTATCAACAGCGAGCTTGCTGCCATGGATAAGGTCTTAAAAGATCCTCAGCGTCCATTTACAGCGATAATGGGAGGAGCTAAGGTTTCCGACAAGATCCTGCTTATCGAAAACCTTCTTGGTAAGGTAGATAATATTATTATCGGTGGCGGAATGACTTATACATTCATTAAAGCTCTCGGAGGGGAAATAGGTAACTCCCTTTGTGAAGAAGATAAACTCGACCTGGCTCTTCAGATACTGGAAAAAGCAAAAGAAAAAAATGTAAACATCTACCTGCCTGTCGATTGTCTTAATGGCGACAAATTTGATAAGGATGCCAACACTTCAGTTTCTGATGTAAAAGAGGTTCCTGATGGCTGGATGGGACTCGATATTGCTGAAAAAACAATCGGAGAATTCTCGGCAGTGATTGACAAATCAAAAACGATACTCTGGAACGGTCCGATGGGTGTTTTTGAGATGGAGAAATTTTCAAAGGGAACAACATCAATTGCCAATGCTATTGCCGCTGCTACTGCAAAAGGTGCTTACAGCCTTATTGGCGGTGGCGATTCTGTTGCTGCCGTTAACAAGAGCGGTCTTGCCGATAAGGTAAGCTATGTTTCAACCGGTGGCGGTGCAATGCTCGAATATATGGAAGGGAAAGCTCTTCCTGGTATCAAGGCTATAAGAGGCGAATAACTGGTATACTTACCTCAAAGTTATACAGGGCTGTTTCATAACTATTCAATAAGTTTTGAAACAGCTTTTTTTTGCTGATACTGCTTCATAATGCAACAGGCTATAATGGCTGTGTTGGCAATAATTTAGGCTGTGCAGGCGTTTCCCTGGTATTATAATGATTGTGAATTATTATGACACCCTTATTTATATTAAATTTGTGATGAAAATGAAAAGGATAGCCTTAATACTGATAATGGCAGTTGTATATGCCACAGGTTGTACTAAGACGGAGCCTGTACGTACCTCCGGTACTGATACAATCGA
>JBJKPH010000204.1:0-5056 GCA_046706585.1 Bacteroidales bacterium
GCCGCGTTACCTGCATCAGTCGTTCCTTCTCCTCTGAAACCTCTCCGACCCCGAAGGTAAAGGCGCTGTCGCCGTAATACCCGTTAAGGATAACACCGCAATCGACGGAAATAATATCTCCATCCCTTAGTGTATAGTTCGAAGGAATCCCGTGAACCACTTCATCATTAACAGAAGTACAGAGCGTTGCAGGGAAACCGTTATATCCCTTGAAACCAGGAACAGCACCATTATCCCTTATATATTCCTCGGCTTTCCTGTCGAGTTCAAGGGTAGTGATCCCGGGTTTAATTTCCTCTGCAAGAAGAGCCAGTATTCTCGAAACCATGAGGTTGCTGGCCCTCAGAAACTCAACTTCTTCTGCTTTCTTCAGATGCAACATCAAAGAACTAATATTATACTACATGGCTGAAACCGCTCCAGCCCGTCCCTTTATACGGCCCGATTTTGTCAGACCGTCGTAGTGACGCATAAGCAGGTGGCTTTCAATCTGCTGAAGAGTATCGAGAACAACCCCGACAAGGATCAGCAGTGATGTACCACCGTAGAACTGGGCAAATGGCCCGCTTACTCCAAAGTTTACGGCAAATGACGGCAGAATGGCCACCAGAGCCAGGAATATAGACCCCGGCAGGGTGATCCTCGACATTATCGAATCGAGGAATTCCACGGTTTTCCGACCAGGCTTGACACCCGGAATAAAACCGCCGTTCTTCTTCATATCCTCTGCCATCTGCACAGGATTAATTGTTATTGCCGTATAGAAGTAGGTAAATGCAATTATCAACAGGGCTGTTACCATGTTATACCAAAACCCGTAAATATTCGAGAAAGCCACAACAAAGCTTGAAGCACTGTTACCTGAAGCATATCCGGCAAAGATTACCGGAAGCATCATTATTGCCTGTGCAAAAATGATAGGCATAACCCCTGCCGCGTTCACCTTGAGAGGGATATACTGTCTTACGCCTCCGTACTGTTTATTACCGATTATCCTGCGGGCATACTGCACCGGTATCCGGCGTGTCCCCTGTACCAGGAGTATGGATCCCAGAATAACCACGAAAAGAAATACTATCTCCATCAGCAGTGCCACAAGTCCGCCTGCTCCTTCGAGCCTGGCACCTGCTTCAAACAGGAACGCCTGTGGCAGTCTTGCAATGATACCGATCATGATAATAAGCGAAATACCATTACCGATGCCTTTATCGGTGATCTTCTCACCGAGCCACATCACAAATATCGTCCCCGCGGTGAGTATTACCACCGATGATATTGTAAAGAACGTTCCCCTCAGTATGAATGCTGTATCGGGCAGCTGGGCATGGAGGTTAACCAGGTAACTTGGTGCCTGAAGGATCAGTATCAGTACTGTCAGGTACCTTGTATACTGGTTCATTTTCCTTCTGCCGCTCTCGCCTTCCCTCTGCATTTTCTGGAAGTATGGGAATACAATCCCCAGCAGCTGGATAACGATCGAAGCCGAGATATAGGGCATGATCCCGAGGGCAAATACAGATGCTTTTGAAAAAGCACCGCCCGAGAACATGTCCAGAAGTCCCATTATACCCTGGGATGTCTGGTTTCTTAGAGCATCGAGTTGCGAAGGATCGATCCCGGGAAGTGTAACGTACTTGCCGAAACGGTACAACATAATTATTAATACCGTATAAACTATCCTCTGGCGAAGGTCCTCGATCTTGAAAATATTCTTTATAGTCTGTACTAGTCTCATCGTCTAGATTTTTACTGCGGTTCCTTCTTTAGCTTCAATTGCTTCAACAGCTGCTTTTGAAAAAGCGTGTGCATGAACTTCCAGTTTCTTATCAAGCTTTCCGTTACCGAGGATCTTAACGAGGTCATTTTTTGATACCAGTCCGGCCGAACGAAGGGCTTCGAAGTCGATCTTCTCAATTTTCCTCTTTTCGGCAAGCTCCTGCAGTGTGCTGATATTAATAGCCTTGTATTCCTTACGGTTCAGATTCTTAAAACCATACTTGGGAACTCTTCTCTGGAGAGGCATCTGTCCTCCTTCAAAACCGATCTTCTTCGAATAGCCCGATCTTGATTTGGCTCCTTTGTGACCTCTCGTTGAAGTTCCTCCGTGACCTGATCCCTGTCCGCGGCCTATGCGCTTTTTACTCTTTACAGATCCTGCAGCAGGTTTTAAATTACTTAATTCCATATCCGAGTGATATATATTGTTAATACCTTAAATTTCCTCAACCTTCAAGAGGTGACTTACAGCTTTAACCATTCCGACTATCTGGTCGGTTGCCTCATGTTCAACACTCTGGTGCATCTTACGAAGACCGAGAGCTTCAAGGGTTCTTTTCTGGCGCAGTGGTCTTCCAATGCTGCTTCTTATTTGTGTAACGCGTATCTTTGTCATAGTACGGTATTTTCTTAGCCGTTAAATACTTTATCAAGGTTTACGCCTCTGTGATCTGCCACAGTAAGTGCATCCCTCATCTCCAGGAGAGCTGTAAAAGTAGCTTTCACAAGGTTATGGGGGTTAGATGATCCCTTTGATTTTGCAAGGACATTCTTCACACCCACGCTCTCGAGCACGGCGCGCATAGCACCACCGGCCTTCACTCCGGTACCTTCGGATGCAGGTTTCAGGAAGACCTGTGCCCCGCCATACTTGGCAAACTGTTCATGAGGGATAGTCCCTTTGTTGACAGGCACCCTGATAAGGTTCTTCTTTGCATCTTCAACACCTTTTGCAATAGCTGTGGTTACCTCGTTTGCCTTACCCAGTCCGTGACCCACTATTCCATTCTCATCTCCCACAACAACAATTGCAGAGAAGCTGAATGTACGACCTCCTTTGGTTACTTTTGTAACCCTCTGGATGCTAACAAGCCTGTCCTTAAGTTCGAGGTCGGTAGTTTTGATATTTCTAATTTCCTTATTCATGCTTTATCAGAATTTTAATCCTCCTTCGCGGGCTGCATCAGCCAGTGATTTCACCCTGCCGTGGTATTTATAACCGCCCCTGTCGAAGACGACCGATTCAATGCCTTTCTCTTTGCACTTGCTGGCAACAAGTTTACCTACCAGCGCTGCTGTTTCGGATTTTTTACCTCCTTTTTCAGCAATCGATTTTTCCTTCGACGATGCCGAAACCAGGGTTGCACCATTCAGGTCGTCAACTACCTGCACATATATCTGCTTATTGCTCCTGAAAATTGAAAGCCTGGGTCTATCCGGGTTTCCCTCTATCTTCTTACGGATCCTGTACCTGATCCTCTGTCTTCTTTCTATTTTTGATAAGGTCATCGCTCTAAAATTTTACAGATTAAACACTAGCTGACTTACCGGCTTTTCTTCTAAGCTGTTCGCCCACAAACTTGATCCCCTTTCCTTTATATGGTTCCGGCGGACGAAGTGACCTGATCTTTGCAGCTACATGTCCTATCAGCTGCTTATCGATGCTTGTAAGTGTTATTCTGGGATTACTTCTTCTTTCGGTTTTTGCCTCAACCTGCACTTCCTGAGGAAGCTGCATAATAATATCATGCGAATATCCCAGGCTAAGTTCCAGTAGCTGTCCGTTTGATTCAGCCCTGTATCCTACACCAACCAGTTCGAGTTCTTTCCTGTACCCCTCCGACACACCTGTCACCATGTTGCTTATCAGGGCCCGGTATAGTCCGTGAAGAGACTTATGTTTCTTTGATTCTGAAGGTCTTTTAACCTCTATGGTTTCTCCGTTAACCTCCACTATCATTTCACTATCAACCATTACTGACAGTTCCCCAAGGGGTCCTTTAACACTCACCAGGTTTGCATCAGAAACGGTGACTGATACTCCCGCCGGAAGGGTTATAGGTAAGTTTCCTATTCGTGACATATATTAATCCTCCTACTGTTAGTAAACATAACATAATACTTCACCGCCGATATTGAGTTTTCTGGCCTCCTTATCGGTCATCAATCCCTGGGATGTAGATATTATCGCAACACCCAGTCCGTTAAGCACCCTTGGCATCTCATCCACTCCGCAATATTTACGCAGTCCCGGACGGCTGACACGGTCGATGGACTTAATTGCCGGCACTTTGCTCTTGGGATGATATTTCAGTGCTATTTTGATCGTCCCCTGCGGACCTTCATCAATAAACTTATAGCTCAGGATATATCCTTTATCGAACAATATTTTCGTAATATCCTTCTTCAGATTTGATGCAGGAGCTTCAACCACCTTATGTCCGGCGGTTATGGCATTCCTTATTCTTGTCAGGAAATCTGCAATTGGATCAGTCATTTCTCAATCTTATTATCGTAAATTAATATTTTCTACCAGCTGGCTTTTTTAACACCGGGTATTAATCCTTCTGAAGCCATTTCACGGAATGTTATACGGCTTATTCCAAACTGTCTCATATACCCTCTTGGCCTTCCGGTCAGGCTGCAACGGTTATGTAGCCTGATAGGGTTTGAATTCCTGGGCAGCCGGCTGAGAGCCACGTAGTTACCTTCGGCTTTCAGTTTTGCCCTCCTGGCAGCATACTTCTTTACAAGTTTGGCGCGTTTAACCTCGCGGGCCTTCATTGATTCCTTAGCCATACTATTTAATTTTTTGAATGTTTAAAGGGTATTCCAAAAAGCCTGAGCAGTGCAAGCCCCTCTTCGTCGGAATTTGCAGAGGTTACGAAAGTAATCTGCAGACCCATTATCTTCATCACCTTATCTATATCAATTTCAGGGAAAATGATCTGTTCGGTTATTCCCAGGGTATAGTTGCCCCTGCCGTCAAGTTTGTTTCCCACTCCCTTGAAATCACGGATCCTGGGGAGGGCAACACAAATAAGCCTCTCTAGAAATTCATACATCCGGTCTTTCCTGAGTGTGGTCATAACACCTATCGGCATACCCTTCCTTAGCTTGAAGTTTGATATATCCTTTGAAGAGAGTGTCTGGACAGCTTTCTGACCGGCTATATCGGTCAGTTCCTTCTCACCGGCCTCGATAAGTTTCTTATCGGCAATAGCCTGACCCAACCCCTGGTTGATAACTATCTTTTCCAACCGGGGAACCTGCATTATGG
>JBJKPH010000205.1:0-4052 GCA_046706585.1 Bacteroidales bacterium
GCTATGGTCCTTTTAACAGGGACCACCGGACTGACAGTCTCAAAGCATTACTGCGGGAACCAGCTGGTTAAGACTGCTATCGGTAATATATCAGATCCGTGCTGTGATATGGGCAATTGCTGTCATAACGAGTCTGCCCATTTCCAGGTAAGGGATGATTTCCCGGCTCCACAGGTGACTTCAGGTGTTGATATGCCTTTTTTAAACCTGGTTATGGTACTTGAGTACAATGTTAAAACCATTATACTTCCCGAATACCGGTTCCCGGAAAATTTCATAAACCATCCACCACCAAAATCTGATCCGCACACCAGGCTGGCTATCAACCAGTCATTTCTCTGTTAAACATTCTGAATGCATTATTTGCGGCTTTCTTATGACTGCCGTATAATTAGTTATATGCTTTCATGAATAATAAAACAGAAAAATATGCTTAATAAAATCATTAAATTCTTTCTGGAGAATAAACTGGTAACCTCGATTGTTCTTCTTATATGCATTGTATTAGGTATTGCCAATGCACCTTTTAACTGGAAGAGCGACTGGTTTCCCAGAGACCCTGTGCCGGTTGATGCAATACCTGATATAGGGGAAAATCAACAGATCGTTTTCACCGAGTGGCCCGGTCGTTCTCCACAGGATATAGAAGACCAGATATCATATCCTTTGACAACTGCCCTGCTGGGGATACCTGGCGTAAAGACTATTCGCAGTAATTCAATTTTCGGATTGTCAAGCATCTACATCATTTTTGATGAAGATGTGGAATTCTATTGGAGCCGTACACGGATACTTGAAAAACTAAATTCCTTACCAGCCGGTACTTTACCCGATGATGTTACTCCTGCACTCGGACCTGATGCCACAGCACTGGGTCAGATCTTCTGGTACACGCTCGAAGGAAGGGATAAAAACGGTAAGCCTGCCGGTGGATGGGATCCCCAGGAACTCAGAACTATCCAGGATTTCTATGTCCGGTACTCTTTAACATCGGCCAGGGGTGTTGCCGAAGTAGCTTCAATCGGCGGATATGTTAAAGAATACCAGGTGGATATCGACCCCGATGCAATGAAAGCATACGGGGTAACTGATGCCCAGGTTATGAATGCCGTAAAAGAAAGTAACCTTGATATCGGGGCAAGAACAATTGAGTTCAACAGGGCTGAATACCTGATCAGGGCCCTTGGCTATGTGAAAAACCTGAATGACCTTGAAGAGAGTGTCGTTGCAGTAAATGACAACGTTCCGGTGCGAATAAAAGATGTTGCCAGGGTAAATTATGGACCGGCAACACGCAGAGGTGGTCTGGATAAAGGCGGTGTTGAAGCAGTTGGTGGCGTTGTTGTTGCCAGGTACGGCGCAAATCCGCTTGAAGTAATAAATAATGTTAAGGAAAAAATTAAATCGATCGAAGCCGGACTTCCTCAGAAAGTACTGGACGACGGAACTGTTTCAAAGGTAACCATAGTGCCTTTCTATGATCGCACGGGCCTGATAAAGGAAACGCTGGGGACGCTGGAAGATGCCCTGTCGATGGAGATCCTTATCAGTATAATTGTCGTGATCATCCTGGTGCTGAATTTAAGGGCGTCAATCCTAATTTCAAGTCTGTTGCCGTTAGGCGTACTTATGACTTTTATCGTAATGCGCCGGTTTGGTGTTGACGCTAACATCGTTGCCCTCTCGGGTATGGCAATTGCTATCGGTGTTATGGTTGATGTGGGTGTTGTCTTTACTGAGAATATTGTCCGGCACCTCGATATGCAATATAATATCGGAGTGAAAGGTAAAAAACTACTCAAAGTAATTTATGATGCGACAACAGAAGTGGCATCAGCTGTGATTACAGCTCTTTCTACAACTGTTGTCAGTTTCCTTCCTGTATTCTTTATGCAGGCAGCCGAAGGCAAACTATTTAAACCTCTTGCTTTTACGAAAACCTTTGCAATGATCTCAGCATTGCTAATAGGGATCCTGTTTATCCCAACCTTTGCCCATGTGGTGTTCTCGATAAGGTTCAACAGGAGAATTATAGTAAAATGGATAAGTGCAGCATTAGCCGTACTGGGTGTTGTCGCGTTTATCATTTCACCTTCATTCTTACCAGTCGTTCTTATTTTACTTGCAGTAAATAATTTCTATTCGGGCCGATGGCCGGAAAGTAAAAGAGGATATACAAACTATATAAATATTGTATTGACCTTAGCAGTAGTTGTATATTACCTGACTACTGCCTGGCTGCCTCTGGGAGCAGAGAACAGCATGTTTTCGAACTTCCTGTTCGTGCTTATCATCATTGCCTCTATTCTGGGTACCCTAATAACAGTTGTACGCTTCTACCCAAGAATTTTAACATGGTGTCTTGAGAACAAATGGAAATTCCTGAGTATTCCGATTGCCGTTTTCCTGTTTGGTATTTTCACGTGGCAGGGTGCGGGCAAGGTCTTTGGATTTCTTCCGGAGAAATTCAGGGAAACCGATCTGTGGCAATCGGTTGTAAAAACATTCCCGGGCACCGGTAAAGAATTTATGCCATCACTTGATGAGGGTTCATTTCTGCTGATGCCCACTACTATGCCGCATTCAGGCATAGCCGAGAACATGGAGGTTATTGGCAAAGTGGACCTGAACATCAGTGGCATACCCGAAGTCGAAAACGTGGTTGGTAAATGGGGCCGTGTCAATTCAGCACTTGACCCCGCTCCGACATCCATGTTCGAAAATGTGATAAACTACAAACCCGAATATATACTGGATGAAGACGGACACCGTTTGCGCTTTAAAGTGGATAGGAATAACGCCTTTATTCTTACTGATAGTTCAACCTATGATCCGGCTACCGATGCTTTCAGGGTAATACCTGAAGAGCAACTGATCCCGGATAGCAAGGGTGAATATTTCCGGCAGTGGAGAAAACAGATACAATCTCCCGATGATATCTGGAAGGAAATTGTAAAACAATCGAAAATTCCGGGGTTAACATCAGCACCAAAGCTGCAGCCGATACAAACACGTTTGGTGATGCTGCAGACAGGGATGCGTGCACCAATGGGAATAAAAGTATTTGGTCCGGATCTGGAAACAATTGAAAAAGTCGGGTTCCAACTGGAAGATTATCTCAAACAGGTACCCGGTGTTGAGCCATCCTCGGTATTTGCCGACAGGGTTGTAGGCAAACCATACCTTGAGATTAAAATAAACCGTGATGCTATCTCGCGCTATGGTCTGACAATTATGGACATGAATATGTACATATCAGGCGCAATAGGAGGAATGAAGCTTAGCACCACAGTTGAAGGGCGTGAGCGCTTCCCTATAAGAATGCGGTATGCCAGGGAATTCAGGGACAATCCCGATGACATTAAAAAAGTACTTATACCAACCCCTTCGGGCGTACAGGTACCTTTGGGCGAACTTGCAGAGATCAGATACACACGTGGTCCGCAATTAATAAAAAGCGAAGACACATTTCTTGTTGGTTATGTGATATTCGACAAGAAACCTGATTATGCCGAAGTAAACGTTGTTGAAAATGCCAGTAAATTCCTGAATGCAAAAATCAGTTCCGGGGATTTTGTTGTACCTGCCGGAGTTAATTATCGCTTTACAGGTAATTATGAGAACCAGATCAGGGCAACAAAAAGGCTTATGATTGTTGTGCCTATATCCTTGATCATAATCTTTTTAATACTCTATTTCCAGTTTAAAAACCCAATTCCGGCTTCAATGACCTTTACCGGTATTTTCGTGGCATTCGCCGGCGGGTTTATCATGATATGGTTATATGGTCAGGGGTGGTTTATGAACTTCCACGTTGCCGGTATTAATATCCGGGATCTGTTCCAGATGCATACCATTTACCTGAGCGTCGCCGTCTGGGTAGGTTTCATTGCATTGTTTGGAGTAGCTACCGACGACGGTGTGATAATGGGAACGTACCTGATGCAGGTGTTCAAAAAAGAAAAACCGACAACCGTTGAGGGAGTGAGAAAAGCCGTACACCAGGCAGGGATTCAAAGGGTAAGACCGGCAATGATGACGGCAGCAACTAC
>JBJKPH010000206.1:0-1893 GCA_046706585.1 Bacteroidales bacterium
TAAAGATACTGAGAGGTACAGTGGGGTTTTCAGTGATATACCTCGATGCGTGGAGTCCCTTCTCTTCGGCTGTCCAGAATGCAAATATTATTGTCTTCTCGGGTTTAACCCCAGTGGCTGCCATCGCCCGGGCAATGGTCAGTACACCTGCTGTCCCGGATGCATTGTCATCGGCCCCGTTGAAAATTATCCCGTTGGCCATCCCAAGGTGATCATAGTGAGCACCTAAAATTATTACTTCGTCCTTGTTCTTCCCTTCGATCATTCCAAGAACATTTCTAACCCATACAAAGTTGCTCTCATCTGTAGTTTTCAGTTCGATACTGTTCGTTTTCATATTCTTCGGAGGCAGGAATGCCATACCATCTTCGATGTATTTGTCGATATCTATGCCTGTACCTTCGAGCAGGGCGTTAGCAGTTCTTTTGGTTACAAGAATATTTGGGAAATCGGTTGCATACCTTTCCTGAGGGATAGTGTACCTGGTCCTGCGTGATTGCCGGACCTCACCATAATCCATATTGGTAAAGTCTTTTTGTTCGGCCCAGAATGGCGAATTGGTGCTCATCAGGTCTACTTCAATAATGCCTGTTGCACCAAGTTCGGCTGCAATCTCATCCTTGGTTGCCGGTCCGCGTCCCTGATTACCCTGCATACCATGTTCCGACACACCACCTGGGAGACCTGAAATACGGAGGATGAATTTACCACGGACATCCAGGTTTTTGAAATCATCCCACTGTTCGTCACGGTAACCATAACCGCAAAAAACCACCGGTGCTTCAATTGTACCGGTACTCGACTGGCGGAAGAATGCATTATAATCAGTTCCCGGCTTAAGTTCAATTGTGCGTACAGTCTCTCCTGACCTTAAAATAACCTTCATCCTTGTATCGTTAACGCTGGTTGTCTTTAGCAGGGTGAAATTCTGAAAGTATGAACGATCTGATACGGAGAAATAATCTCCTGCAGGCTGAATTCCATATAACTGAAGCATACTGGCAATATAATCGGCCGACATGAATTCACCTTTTTCACCTGTCTCCCTTCCTTCGGTCCAGTTCGATGACAGGAAGCCTGTCTGAGCTTTAAGTGCATCTATCGTAATAAGACTCAACCCTTTCTCCTGGGGTGATGTCTGTGCTTTTGCCGGTATCCCTGCCAGGATAAACAGCAAGGCGATCAGAGAGGAAATTTTTTTCATAGCTGGGTTTTATTTATTATTTATTTTTCCTTGTCAATGTGCCGTATCAGCAAGATAAATGGTTTTTTCGGTTCATGAAAAGTTTTCTGTACAAGATGCTGTGGTTATCCGGCACTGCTATTTTACGAAAATTAACGAACAATTGAAAACATGTTATTCCGGGATAATTGATATATTTGGTCAGCAGGTGCTCAGATTCAAATTTAAAATATGAGCAGAAAACTTTTTCATGAGAGAAGAGTCTGACCGTGTGAAAAGGATAATTTTTACTGAACTCAATAGATCGACAGGTGGCAACCCCCAGGATTTTACTTGTAGATGACGAACCCGATATCAGGGAATTTCTTTCCTATACACTTATGAAGGAAGGATTTGATGTAATTACTGCCGTGGATGGAGCCACGGGTGTTAAACTGGCTGCAACCGAGCGTCCGCAACTTATCCTTATGGATGTTATGATGCCCGGGATGGATGGAATTGAGGCCTGTTCCCTGATAAGGGAGCAGGGATCACTCGATCAGGTAATAATATGCTTCCTTACAGCCAGGAGCGAAGACTATTCGCAGATAGCCGGGTTTGAGGCCGGAGGGGATGATTATATCATTAAACCTGTCAAGCCAAGAGTGCTTGTGAGCAGGGTTAAAGCATTACTGAGACGGTATAAGGAGGAAAGGAACAGAGCATATCCC
>JBJKPH010000207.1:0-8395 GCA_046706585.1 Bacteroidales bacterium
ACCTCCTGAGCGAAAGAGTGAATCGGCTATAGGGTAAAACCACTCCAGGTTTGGTAGGTCAACCTCGTAGTTATATTCTTTTTTGAGTTTTTCGACAAATGATTTGCGGCTAATGGTTGCCAGGTAAGATTGATTCAGCCTGCTTTCCAACTGGTTTCGTGCTTCATCGTACGATAGGGGAGGTTGCCTGTCAAGTCTTTTTATGATATGCCATCCATAGACTGTTTTAACAGGTTTACTTATATCACCGTCATGCATAAGTGAAAATGAGGCTTCGGAGAATTCATAAACCATTTCGCCGGCGCCAAACCACGGTAATTCTCCGCCATTGGCTGCCGAACCAATATCGTCGGAGTTTTGTTTTACCAGTTCTGCAAAATCATGATCACCATCAGTAGCCAGTTTGTACAGGCTGTCGATCACCTGCTTTGCCCGGTTTCGTTCTTTGGCAGTGGCTCCGAGGGGGGTGGCTTTCATCAGGTGTGCAACCCTTACTTTTCCCTGGGCCGGTCTGCGACCCTGCACCTTAATGATATGATAGCCATCTGCTGCCCTTACAGGCATGGATAGCTGACCTGGCTTCATCGAATATACAGCATCTTCGAAACTGATTGGTGTCTGGAAGACCGTGAAGTATCCCAGATTACCTCCATTCAGGGCAACATAAGGGTCGTCCGATGCTCCCCTGGCAACCGATTCAAACGGTTCACCCAGTCTGATCCGTTCCCTGATGCTCAATGCCTTGTTATACGCTTCCAGTGTATCTTCAGGTGAGGCATCAGCCGGACAACTAATGAGAATATTCAGGGCATTGATCTCTTCCCTTGATCTTTCATATGCTTTCTCCAGAAGTTCTTCCCTGACATTCTGGTCGGTAAGGTAATTCTTTGCCAGTTGTTTCCTGTAACCGTCCAACTCATCGATAAATGACTTTCTCCTGTCGATGCCTGCCTCCCTGGCTGCTTCAACCTTTAGTCTGAACAAAGTATAGAGATCAAGATAATCATCAAAACTGCTTGTTGTTTCACCTGTATTGTTCTTATTGTACAGCCATTCAAATTCGCCGGCATATACAGGTGTGCCGTTTACTGTCATCAACACTTCTCCCTTTTCTGCCTGTGCCATTAAACATTGTGCGGTAAGCAGTATCGCAAGGGATATGACAGTAGTTTTAAAACTCATCAGCAAACGCTTTTATTTTTATCTGCTATAATTCGGAGCTTCCCTGGTAATTGTAACATCATGCGGATGACTTTCGGTCATTCCCGAATTGGTTATCCGTACAAATTTTGCCTCTTTGAGCTTTTCAATGTTATGAGCCCCGCAATAACCCATTCCGGCCCTCAGTCCGCCGATCATCTGGTATGTTACCTCAGCAAGTGTGCCTTTATACGGAACCCTGGCTGCAATTCCCTCGGGTACAAGTTTCTTCATATCATCCTCAATATCCTGGAAGTAACGGTCTTTGGAACCCAATTGCATTGCTTCTATTGAACCCATACCCCTGTATGATTTGAACTTGCGGCCATTATATATGATCGTTTCACCTGGTGATTCTTCGACTCCTGCAAATAATGATCCTGCCATTATTGAATCGGCACCTGCTGCGATCGCTTTTACAATATCTCCTGAGTAGCGTATTCCTCCGTCGGCAATCACGGGTATACCTCTATCTTTAATAGCTCTGGATACCATATAAATAGCTGAAAGCTGCGGGATGCCTACGCCTGCAACTATCCTTGTCGTGCATTTAGAACCGGGTCCAATCCCTACTTTAACAGCGTCAGCTCCTTCATCAGCCAGCATAAGTGCTGCTTCAGCAGTTCCTATGTTTCCGACAACCACATCCACTCCCGGGAATTTGTCTTTGATCTTTCTCAGTATCTCTATTACGTTTCTGGTGTGTGCATGCGATGTATCAATAACCAGAGCATCGGCATGTTCACCTACCAGGGCAGTTGCCCGCTCGATAGTATCGTGTGCAATACCAATACCAGCAGCAACCCTTAGTCTTCCTTTATTATCCTTACATGATGTGGGCCTGTCTTTAGCCTTGGTAATATCCTTATATGTGAACAGGCCTACGAGTTTCCTGTTCTCATCGATAATAGGCAACTTCTCGATCTTGTGGTTCTGAAGGATGGCAGAGGCCTCGTCAAGATCAGCAGCCTGAGTGGTTGTTATCAACTCCCTGGTCATGATCTTCCCGATCTTCTTTGTCATATCATTCTCAAACCTGAGGTCCCTGTTGGTCACTATTCCAACAAGCTCGTTGTCGGCCTTTACAACAGGAATTCCCCCTATCTTATTTTCCTTCATAAGGTTTATGGCATCTGAAACAGTTGCTTCAACACCTATTGTAACAGGATCAAGGATCATTACATTCTCTGCCCTTTTTACCTTTCGTACCTGCTGAGCCTGTTTATCAATTGTCATATTCTTATGGATAACCCCTATTCCTCCTTCCCTGGCTATGGCGAAAGCCAGTTCAGCTTCGGTAACCGTGTCCATGGCAGGAGATACTATCGGTGTGTTAAGCCTGATATTGCGGGTAAACATAGTTCCTATATCTACCTGACGGGGAAGGACTTCGGAGTATGAAGGTACTATAAGGACATCATCGAAAGTAAGACCTTCCATTTGTACTTTATCATCGAGGAATGGCATTGTTTGATTTATTGATAAATTTGATTCGCAAAGATACAAAAAATTGGGAAGCCCGGTTACCGCTTACTGTTATTTTTTGGGTTTCGGAAATTGGCCGGGAGTTACTATTTTTGTATATATCATGGCATTTGAATGGTATGCCGGAAGATCAATATCCCTAACATTGTAACGATGGATGATCTCGATAAGCAAAGGAAGATACTGACCAGGTACTGGGGATATACCTCCTTTAAATCCCTGCAGGAAGAGATCATACGATCGGTATCTGAAGGAAAGGACACGCTGGGACTTATGCCAACGGGGGGAGGCAAGTCCCTGACATTCCAGGTGCCGGCTATGGCTGCCGAAGGGATATGCCTTGTTGTCACACCGCTGATATCGCTGATGAAAGACCAGGTCGACAGGTTGCATGAAGTTGGAATAAAGGCTATGGCAATACATACGGGGATGTTGCGTGAAGAGATCGATATCAGTCTTGATAACTGTATATATGGTGATTATAAGCTGTTATATATATCTCCTGAAAGGATCGGTACCGAGATTTTCAGGAACAGGGTAACCAGAATGAAGGTGAACCTTATCGCTGTTGACGAAGCTCACTGTATATCACAATGGGGATACGATTTTCGCCCTTCATACCTTAAGATCGCAATACTCAGGGAGATACTGGGAAAAGAAGTCCCGGTACTGGCCCTTACCGCAACAGCCACTCCTGCTGTGGTGGACGATATACTCGATAAGCTTGAGTTCAGGAGTAAGAATGTGCTTTCAACAGGGTTCGGGCGTAAGAACCTGGTGTATGTAGTCAGGAAAGTAGAGAATAAGCAGGATTACCTGCTCAGGACTTTTTCCAAAGTCAGGGGTTCGGGCATTATTTATGTGCGAAGCCGTAAAAAGAGCAGGGAAATTTCTGAATTCCTGGTGAAGAATGGCATATCGGCCGACTTTTACCATGAGGGACTCTCAGCCGAAGGACGGGAAAAGAAACAGAATGACTGGAATGCCGGCAAGGTAAGGATAATAGTTGCTACGAATGCCTTCGGTATGGGTATCGACAAGGCTGATGTCCGGTTTGTAATACACTGGGATATCCCCGACTCAATTGAATCATATTTCCAGGAAAGCGGGAGGGCCGGAAGGGATGGTAAGCGATCATGGGCTGTCCAGTTATATAACACAACCGATGTGAGCAGGGCCAGGGAAAGGGTTTCGAAAGCCTTTCCCGAAGTTGGCAGGATAAAGGATATTTACGAATTACTTTGCAATTACCTGCAGATACCTGTCGGCGGAGGAAAGAATAACATATATGAATTCAACCTTTATGATTTCGCTGCACACTATAAACTCCAGGTGACAGAAACTCTCAACAGCATAAAATTCCTGGAAAGAGAAGGATATGTTGAACTTACTGAAGAGCTGAATAATCCGTCAAGAATTTTCTTTACAGTCGGCCGCGATGACCTGTACAGATTCCAGGTGGCGAATGCTGCCTTTGATGGTTTTATCAAGCTTCTGCTTAGGTCGTACACAGGTATGTTCAGCGAATATGTGCCTGTAAACGAGGAAATGCTTTCAAAAAAGTCGAAATTGTCGCGTGAGGTAATATATAAATACCTGCTTCACTTAAGCAATCAAAATATTATCAGATATATACCGGGAAAGAAAAGTGCACTTATCATATTTATAGAGGAAAGACTCGAACGCAAAGCTTTAATTATCTCTCCTTCGAACCATGCCGATGTAAAGGAGAAATACATCCAGCGACTCGACCGTTTACTTGATTATGTAACCTCTGATACAAGATGCAGGGTAGTGATGCTGCTCGACTATTTCGGCCAGGAGACCGACCGGTGCGGACAGTGTGATGTATGTCTGGCAAGAAACGAACTTGATATTAGTAAATACGAGTTCGACCTTATTCTGGAGAGAATAAAGGAAATTCTTGAAAAGGAAAAGGTTACTGCCGACCAGTTGGTAAGTCTGACAGGAATGGATGAGGATAAGAGTCTGAAAGTTGTAAGGTGGCTGCTTGATCATGATAAGATCCTTGTTGATGAATCACTGCTGCTTGTCTGGAACCAGTAAGGTTATTACATTAATATATATTAATTTTGCACCAAACCGGACCAATGGAAAGCATTGATAAGAGGGTATACTCATTAGAAGTAATTGAATTCACCAGGGTGGCAAATGAATTTTGCAGCCAGATGGAAAAGGCGAAGGAATATACCGGATTACAAATACTGAAGATACTTCAGATGGTAATACCGTTGCTTTATATCAAAGCCGTTGCATTACCGGGTGTGGAACCGGTTCTGGAAGAGGGAACCGAGAAATTTGTTTCTGAAGATGACTGGAAAAGGATACACGATCCTATACTCGCAAGGTTGGGAGAGGCAAACGATTTCCCGGAGGTCTTTGACAGCAGGGCAACTGATGACGATCAGGTATTCTATGGAAGCATTGCCGAATATGTTGCAGATATTTACCAGGATCTGAAAGACTTTCTTACAGGGTACCATGTAGGCACTACTGAGCTTATGAATGATTATATATGGGAATGCACCGAAAGTTTCAGACTGTACTGGGGGCAGAAACTGGTTAATACTTTAAGGGCAGTACATTCTGCACTCGGGGCTCCTGAGAAGGTAGGTGAATCGGGCATAGACAAAGATGGTGAGGAGAGTATTGATACGTCAGACTGGATAATATCAAGAAAAATGGACGATTTCAGGAAAGGGGATGATGAAGAGATATAAGGAAGACCTGAGTGCCGAAGAACTGGTTGAGTATCCGGTCGCAGGATTTGAAGGAAATATAACATTGATCACAACCGATCAGATCCCCGAAAATGTTATCGAAGATCTTAAGGGATCGGAATATATCGGATTTGATACTGAAACCCGTCCCAGCTTTAAAAAGGGTGTCAGGCACAAGGTGGCACTCCTGCAACTGTCAAATAACGATAACGTTTACCTTTTCAGACTTAATATGATGGGACTCCCCGAGAGTCTGACCGATATTCTGGAAGATGAGACTATTCTCAAGGTAGGTGTGGCCATACGTGACGACATAAAAGGATTGAAGGAACACAGGAACTTTGAGCCCGGAGGATTTATTGAATTACAGAATATGGTGGGGGAATACGGGATCAAAAGCGCAGGACTAAAAAAGCTGTCAGCCATCATCCTGGGCCACAGAATATCAAAAAGGCAGCAGGTATCCAACTGGGAAAGGGATGAACTGTCTGAACCACAATTGCTATATGCTGCAACAGATGCATGGGTGTGCTACAGGATCTACACCGAACTTTTAAATCACAATTAAGCAAGTTCCTATATGTCATCAAGAAGCAGGATAGTGTTAAAGTCGGGTAAAGACCAGTCTCTTCACCGTTTCCATCCATGGGTATTCTCCGGGGCAATAAAGAAAATTTACGGTGAGCCGGTTGAAGGCGACGAAGTGGAAGTTTATGACAACAAGGATAACCTTCTGGGCGTTGGGCATTATCAGCCGGGATCGATCGCTGTTCGTGTCATGGATTTCTCCGGCAGGCATATTGATGGTGACTTTTACAGGGAGAGGATAACCGGGGCATTTGAATACCGTAAAAGGATGGGTCTGACCGATGACCCTGAAACGAACCTTTTCAGGATCGTACATGCCGAGGGTGACAATATACCGGGATTGATAATAGACTACTATAATGGTGTGGCTGTAACCCAGATCCATTCTGTCGGGGTGTACAGGCACAGGAATGAAATTGCCGAAATTCTCTCTGCTATTGATGGACTGGATGTAAAAGCTGTATACGACAAGAGCGGGAACACTATTCCATACATGTCGGGAGTATCGGCGGAGAACGGATATTTAAAGGGAACCGGCGAACCTGTTGAGGCATTGGAGACAGGTTTCAGATTCAGTATAGACCTTGAAGGAGGACAGAAGACAGGTTTTTTTATCGACCAGAGAGAAAACAGACGTTTACTGATGAAATATTCAGCTTCCGGAAAGGTACTGAACCTGTTCGGGTATACCGGGGGTTTTTCGGTATATGCAATGAAGAATGCCGCTGAAGTACATACCGTTGATGTATCGGCCAGGGCTATAGAATTGGCCGGCGTTAACGTTGAAATGAACTTCCCGGGTGATGGCAGGCATAAAGCAATAGTGGCCGATGCCTTTGAATATCTGGATAACTGCAGCGACAAATACGACGTTATAATTCTTGATCCGCCCGCTTTCGCAAAGCATAATAACGTACTGCATAATGCCCTGCAGGGTTATAAGAGGTTGAATATGAAAGCTATCGAAAAGATACGTTCCGGGGGAATAATTTTTACTTTTTCCTGTTCACAGGTAGTTTCAAAGGAAAATTTCAGAAAATCGGTCTTTGCAGCTTCTGCAAACACCGGCAGGAGAGTGAGGATACTGCATCAGATGAGTCAGCCGGCCGATCATCCTGTAAATATTTACCATCCTGAAAGTGAATATCTCAAGGGATTGGTCCTTTATGTTGAATAAGCATGGAAAAGAAAGAATTTATATCTGTTATAGCAGGTAAACTTGGTCATCACGAATGGCAGGTTGAGAATACGATAAGACTGATCGACGACGGGGCTACCATCCCATTTATCAGCAGGTACCGTAAAGAAATGACGGGAAGCCTTGATGAGGTCCAGATCTCCCATATAAAGGATGAATATGAGAAGCTCGTTGAGCTGGAAAAGAGAAGGGAAGCCATTATTAGGTCGGTGACAGAGCAGGAGAAGATGACACCCACGCTGATGGAAAAGCTGAAGGGAGCTGTTACGATGACCGAACTGGAGGATATTTATCTTCCATACAGACCGAAGAGAAAAACCCGGGCATCGGTTGCACGGGAGAAAGGGCTGGAGCCTCTGGCTGACCTGATAATGAAACAGGAATTCAGGGATCCTGAAATGGCAGCAGAAAAATTTCTGTCGGATGAGGTTGAAAGTGTTGAGGATGCACTTCAGGGAGCCCGTGATATAATTGCCGAGAATATAAATGAAGATGAAAGGGCGCGCAGGATAATACGAAGGCTCTTCGAAAGGGAGGCGGTAATAACCTCCAGGTCGGTAAAAGGCAAAGAGGAAGAAGGAGCCAAGTACAGTGACTATTTCGAATGGAGCGAGCCTTTATCGAAATGTCCGTCACACAGGTTGCTTGCTATGAGGCGGGGAGAAACAGAAGGATATCTGAAACTCACCCTGGAGCCTGACGGGGAAAAGGCCATTGAGTTGCTTCAGAGAGAGTTTGTCAGGGGCAATAACAGTTCGTCATCCCAGGTCGGTCTGGCTCTTAAAGATTCATGGAAAAGATTGCTGGCCCCATCTATTGAGACCGAGTTCAGGGCACGCTCAAAAGAAAAGGCCGATGATGAGGCAATAAAGGTGTTTGCCGAAAACCTCAGGCAATTGCTTATGGCTCCACCATTAGGCGAAAAGTCAGTACTGGCAATAGATCCCGGGTTCAGGACCGGCTGTAAGGTCGTTTGTCTCGACAGGCAGGGAAAACTGTTGCACAATGAGACAATATTTCCCCATCCCCCACAGAATGAGACTGCCAGGTCGGTAAGAAAAATAATGAGCCTGGTTGATGCCTATAAAACTGAGGCTATAGCCATTGGCAACGGAACAGCCAGCCGCGAGACAGAAGATTTTATCAGGTGGATTAAGTTCGACAGCGATATACAGGTTTTTGT
>JBJKPH010000208.1:0-3966 GCA_046706585.1 Bacteroidales bacterium
ATCATTTTATGTATTCAGCCGGTGTTTCATTTACTCCCGGCAACGGTTTTGCGGTAAGGATCTTTACTGACACCTATGCAAGAGAAGGGGAACGAAGCAACACATACTACCTGTTTTCAGGCTTTACCAATGATAAGATTTCTGCAGGCGTTGATATTGGTTACAAGACATCTTTCGACTGGATTGAAAACCACAGTATTTATGGATACAGCGCCTTTGCCGGTTATATGCAGATCCCGCGACTGGAGATATTCGGCCGCTGTGACCTGTTAAGATCCGAAAGAATTAATTCGGGAGAACTCCCTTGGAATGCAGCGAATGACGGGACACTGGCAATTGCCGGTATCCAGTTCATTCAATCGTCACACCTGAAAACATCACTAAACTATCAGGAATGGTTCACAGAGACCGGTAATGAACCCGGATGGTCGGTTGTTATGCTCAATTTTGAGATCAGGTACTGATAGATCATACCTGATCCCTGCCGGCTTTTAGAGCATCAATGTTCATACGTACGATCTCGTCTCCCTTTCTTCCGAAAAGCCTGCCTATTGCATCCTCAAGGCTCGAATAGGGCAGATCGATGAAATGCGATGCAGCTCCAAGCATTACAGTATTTGCCACTTTAACTGAACCTACATCCTTTGCTATTTTGTCTGCATCAACTACAACCTTGTTCTTCAGTCGTTCTATCTCACTAAATATTTCATTTATATCAGGATAATCAGGAATATTGATAAAAGGATTACTGTTTGTCACAAGCCATCCGTCGGATGACAGCCAGGGCAGATACCGCAACGATTCCATCGGTTCAACTGCCAATACCAGGTTCGCAGCCCCATAGGGTATCAGGTCTGAATGTATCTCCTCATCAGAGAGTCTGAAGTGAGATTGCACATCGCCGCCACGCTGACTCATTCCGTGAACTTCAGCCTGTTTAATGTAAAGACCGTTATCAACGGCTGCAAAACCAATTATAGCAGCAATAGATAATATTCCCTGTCCACCGACTCCAGCTAATATAATATCATTTTTCATTATTCAATCATTAGAAATTATTTTCCACTTTCACTTTTCTTTCTCCGGCTTGCTGTCTGGATACATTCCCTTGCCGATATTATCACCGAAACACCGTTGTATGATATCTCACCGGCCATGATCCTGACATTCTCATCATGATTTTTCCTGAGAGGATTAATAGTAATCACGTGTGCAGGGTCGACACCCAGGCCTTTGCATATCGATTCCAGTCTTCCTGTAGCATGTGAGGTCTGTCCGCCGGTCATTCCTGTAGTGGAATTATCAGATATTATCAGTGTGACCGGTGAATTCTTAATTACTGCGTCGAGTAGTCCAGTCATGCCTGAATGGGTAAAAGTAGAGTCGCCGATAACTGCCACGGCAGGAACCAGTCCCGCATCTGTTGCACCAACAGCCATTGTCACCGAAGCACCCATGTCAACGCATGAATATATTGCATTATATGGCGGCAAGGCACCAAGCGTGTAACAACCTATATCTGAGAAGACCCTTCCTCCCTTATAACCGGCCATTACTTCGTTAAGAGCATTGTACATATCGGCATGGCTACAGCCTTTGCACAGTGAGGGTGGCCTGTTTCTGACAATTGCTGGAACCGGGGCACCTTCTGCCCTGTCTATTCCAAGAGCACCTGCAACAATATTGGGATTAAGTTCTCCGTCTCTTGGAATTGTTCCGTCGAGTCGACCGTGAACTTTAAGCTTTCCTGCTGGAAAACCCTTCAGCAGTTCTTCAATTAAAGGGTATCCCTCCTCCAGAACAAGTATTTCATCAACTGATCCGGCAAGTTCATTAATGAGTGATTCGCTGTATGGATAGGATGACACTTTCAATACAGGGTAGTTGCAACTACCATTCCCGAAATTCTCAAAAAGATAATTTATTGCTATACCCGAGGCGATTATTCCAAGTTGCTTATCATTCCCGGGAATAAACCTGTTATAACTGTTCAACATGATCTCATCAGGAAGTGATGAATATACACCAAGCAGTTTCCTGTACTTCTTTCGTGCCAGTGCAGGTAATAAAACAAACTGACGAGGATCTGATGGAAGTTTTATTTCATTCTGCTGCAGCCTTTTCTTCCTGGCGACGGCACTTCTCGAATGTGCAAGCCTTGTGGTTATCCTCAGCATTACCGGAATTCTGTATTTTTCAGACAGTCCAAATGCATCAAATACCATATCGTACGCCTCCTGCTGGTTAGATGGTTCGTAAAGCGGGACATTTGAGAACCTCGCATAAAACCTTGAGTCCTGCTCATTCTGTGATGAATGCATCGAAGGATCATCTGCTGCAACAACTATCAGTCCACCGTTTACACCTGTAACAGCCGAATTAACAAATCCATCTGCCGCCACGTTTAGCCCAACATGCTTGAACGCCACCATTGCCCTCTTTCCGGCATATGACATTCCAAGGGCAGCCTCCATTGCTGTCTTCTCATTTGCCGACCATGCCCGATGAACATTTCCCGACTCTGCCTCAGGCGAGGACTGAACATACTCCATTATCTCTGTTGACGGGGTACCGGGATAGGCATACATTCCACTCAGCCCGGCATCTATTGCGGCCTGGGCAATTGCTTCATCACCCAGTAACATTAATTTCTGCATAATATTCAAATTATTTTAACCTTATTGATCTGTCCTGAGATTAAATCCCTGTTACAAACCACCAAAAAGGTTGAGAAAACTAACGTTTAAAGCAGATACGTAAAATTCTATGTTGGTTCCTAGTCGCATATTCAAATCTCTCAGGATGCAAATATTAATAAAAGAAATCCAAAATCAACTGATGATTATCATTAAACTAACCAATAATGGTTAACGTAATCTTTCTTCCTTCAGCATGATTTCTGAACTCACACAGGTAGATCCCCTGCCATGTACCCAGGCTGAGTCTTCCTCTTTTTATTGGAAGGGTTACCGACTGTCCAATAAGTGATGATTTAAGGTGGGCCGGCATATCGTCTGCTCCCTCGAACCTGTGCCTGTAACCCTGCCCGCTTTCAGGGACCAGTCTGTCAATAAATGATACAAAATCCTCCCTCACCGTCGGATCGGCATTCTCATTCAGGGTCAGTCCTGCTGATGTGTGGTTAATGAAAATGTTTATAATCCCTGTCTCCGGCAGCGCAGGAAGCTGAGCCTCTATTAATGCTGTTACTATATGATACCCTCTGCCAAACGGAGGTAACCTGAACTCTACCTGATTTGTCATAACCTGTTATCTGGTTGGATAAAATTTGCCAGATCACCTGGAATCAATGGCCTGATATTCTCATTCACAAAATCGAAACAGAAATCCTCTATCAGGTCCCTGACCCCGGAAAATACTTTTAGCTTTTCTTCATCTGTTCCTTCGGCCCTGGCAGGGTCAGGGAACGATCTGTGAATTTTCTTTGCCTTACCCGGGAAATAAGGACATTTTTCCTGTGCATCGTCACATACCGTAATAATATAGTCAAATTCCTTACCGGCAAATTCCTCCAATGTTTTGGAAACATGGTGAGATATATCTATAACTGCATCCATCATTACCCTTACTGCAAATGGATTCAGTCCGTGTGCCTCTGTTCCTGCACTGGCCACCTCAACATCATTGCCACCATAATACCTGATCCATCCTTCAGCCATCTGACTCCTGCAACTATTACCTGTACATATTACCAGTACTCTCTTCATAATTCAATGTTTTGACATGAAATATAATAATTTCTATTGAAACCTGGTGATTAGCAATATCTGTCATTTACCTTACTGTGTTCAGTGAAGCTGATTTTCTGTTTATCATGAACAGTACGGGATTGACCCAGGGTAATCTCTCATCCCATCTGAGCAAACTTGAAGAATCCGGATTGATCAGGATAGAAAAAAGTTTCAGGGGAAAACGGCCACATACAATTGCACGACTGACAGAGAA
>JBJKPH010000209.1:0-2380 GCA_046706585.1 Bacteroidales bacterium
GTAAGCTCTGGTGGGTAATTGTACTGGTTGCAGGAGCAGGAACTGCTGCATTCCTGTTGATATTCTTCGGAAGGAGAAAGAAGAAAAAGAATGAATGAATCAGGACATAACAAACAACATTGAAAGCAGTAATGAAACCGGCAGGTGCCCCATAGTACTATAAATGCACAAGTACCGGTTTTGATATTGTAATTATTTTAATAATTTTGTTATAGTCTAAAACCCGGAAAAATGATCCGATCTGCCTCAATAGCTATTATATCACTTATGCTGGGAAACACCCTTTTCTGCCAGAATTTCAAAAAGGATCAGGAAACATACCTTGAGGCAGAGTACTTCCTGATGTATGGCGATTATGCTGATGCCCTGCCATACTACATCAAACTCAGTAAGGAATATCCTGAAAACTATAATCTTGTGTACAGGATCGGCCTTTGCTATCTGAATATCCCGGGACAGAAAAACCTTGCTACCGAATATCTCGACAAGGCTTCAAGACACAGCAGTGCATCCTACAAGGAAGGATCACTGAAACAGACAACAGCTCCATACGATGTATTTTATAACCTTGGCGAGGCATGCCGTATAAATTACCAGTTTGAAAAAGCCAAAGAGGCTTTCAGTAAATATAAGGAGACCCTGCTAAAGGATGATACCGGGAATATTTTATTTATAGACCAGGAAATTGCTGTTTGCGATAATGCCGTAACAATGATGAATAACCCTGTGAGTTTCACCGAAGTTAATCTTGGTGAACCTATAAACGATGCCTATTCGAATTTTAACCCGGTTGTTTCATCCGATGGAAATACAATGGTGTACATGACGGCTCTCAAATTCTATGATGCAGTATTCTTTACAAGAAAAGAGAAAGGTAAATGGACCAGCCCTGTGAATATTACTCCCGAACTTCAGTCTGACGGAGACCTTTATATCTCATACCTCTCTCCCGATGGCAAAAAGCTTTTTCTTTCCAGGGATGACGACAATAACAGCGATATATATTCAAGTACATTCGACGGGGTCAGGTGGTCGGTTGCTGAAAAACTCGATAAGACTATCAATACCAAAGGATGGGAATCACATGCCGTACTCAGTGATGACGGGAAATCGATGATATTCTCATCAGACAGACCCGGAGGCTTCGGAGCGCTTGATCTTTATATATCGTACCTTAACTCCGATGGTTCATGGGGCACTCCGGTGAACCTGGGACCTGAGATAAATACACCATTTAACGAGGACAGGGCATTCCTTACCGATAACGGAAGGTTGTTGTTCTTTGCGTCACAGGGACATTCAAATATGGGCGGTTTCGATATATTCAGATCCCAAAAGGATCAGAACGGGAAATGGGGAAAGCCCCAAAACCTTGGTTACCCTTTAAATACACCCGATGATGACTTGTTTTTTATGCCCGTAGATAACGGTAAAAGCGGGTATATGTCGCTTTACCAGGAGGGAAAAGGATTCGGGAAAGAAGATATTTATCAGATTACCTTTAAATAATATAGTATGAGGAAGGTAGTATACCTGGTATTTCTATTTGCAGTTTCACTCTCACTGGGAGTGTATGGGCAGGATATGTCAGAAACACGGGAGATATTCAAAGAGGCGGAATCACACTATTACTTCGGCGAATATGAACTTGCCAATCCGCTGTATCTTATCCTGAATGATCTGGAACCATCAAATGCCAATATAGAATATAAGATCGGTAACTGCTATATATATATACCGGGTGAAAAGACCAAGGCCATACCCTTCCTCGAAGCTGCTGTGACCAATGCCTCATACGAGGCAAATGAAGAATCATTCAGGGAAACAAGGGCACCACTGGAAGCATATTTCTCACTGGGTACAGCTTACCGGATAAATAATGAATTTGAAAAAGCTCTCCAGACATTCGAAAAACTCAAGGAACTGGCCCAGGGAAAATACGAACTTATTAATGCCGACTATATCGATCAGCAGATAAATGCATGCAGGACCGCCATTAAGGCACTGGAAAACCCTGTGGAGTTTCAAAAAGATGATCTCGGTCCTCTGATCAATATCGGATCCATTAACGGATACCCGGCAGTAAGTGGCGATGGTAACTCAATGGTGTTTACAGAGACCAGGGGACTGGAGAATGCAATTTTCTATACAAGAAAGGAATTTGGCAAATGGATAGAACCGATCGAGATAACCAACCAGCTGAGTGATGTAAGAGACTGCTCAAGCAGTTGCCTTAGCTATGACGGCACTGAACTATATGCCTATAAAAACGATAACTACGACGGAAATATCTATATATCAAAATATAACGGCGGATCATGGTCCAAACTTGTAAAGCTTGGTAAGAATATTAACACAAAGTTCTACGAAGCACATGCTT
>JBJKPH010000210.1:0-5075 GCA_046706585.1 Bacteroidales bacterium
GTATACATATAATCGATCTTGAAAAAACCAGCGAAAAGATCGATGAAGCTGCCAATGCTTTAAAGCAGATAGCAAAATCAGGCAAAAAAATCTTATTTGTTGCAACAAAAAAACAGGCTAAAGATATTGTTTCCGAAAAGGTAAGCCAGGTAAACATGCCATATGTTACCGAAAGGTGGCCGGGAGGTATGCTAACCAATTTCCCGACAATAAGGAAGGCCGTCAAGAAAATGTCGTCAATCGACAAGATGTCACAGGACGGCACTTTCGACAATCTCTCAAAAAGAGAAAAGCTACAGGTTACACGCCAGAGAGCAAAACTTGAAAAGAACCTCGGAAGTATCGCCGATCTTACACGCCTCCCTGCAGCACTTTTTGTTGTAGATATAACCAAGGAATATATAGCCGTTCGAGAAGCTCACAGGCTGGGAATACCGGTAATTGCGATGGTTGACACGAATTCAGATCCCACTACCGTTGATTTCCCTATCCCGGCAAACGACGACGCCTCAAAATCTATATCGCTGATAGTGGATCTGCTGTGCAAGGCAATAGAAGAAGGGCTGTCGGAACGGAAAGTTGAGAAGGAAAAAGATGCATCTGAAAAAGATAAAGGATCGCGCAGGGATCAGAAAGCCGGTGCCAAAAAGATAAGGTCGGTAAAGGTTGAAGATGATCAGGGTGATGGCGACGAAGATGAGGATGATAACGAAAAAGAGGAAGAAAAACCTGCTTCCAAAAAGACGGCCTCACTGAGTAATGCCGATGATGAAGACGAAGAATAATAAACTGAAAAATTTATAATAATGGCTACAATAACAGCAGCAGAAGTTGCAAAACTCAGAAAAATGACGGGAGCCGGCATGATGGATTGTAAGAATGCCCTTACCGAAGCTGATGGCGACTTTGAAAAAGCTATTGAAATAATAAGAAAAAAGGGGCAGGCAGTGGCAAACAAAAGGGCCGACCGTGAAGCCGGAGAAGGTGTTGTTCTGGCTGCAACAACAGATGATGGCAAATTCGGAGTAATGATAACCCTGAATTGTGAAACTGATTTTGTTGCCAAGAATGAAGATTTCATAAAGTTCGCCTCCTCTATACTGAACAAGGGTCTGACAGAAAAATGTGACACCCTGGAAACATTACTGGAATCTGAGATTGACGGCCAGAAGATAGCCGAAAAAGTTCTTGAGCAGAGTGGTATTATTGGCGAGAAAGTTGAGCTTTCCTATTACAGTAAGATAGAAGCCAGCCATATTCAGCCTTATATCCATCCGGGGAATAAACTTGCAACCCTCGTAGGATTCAACATTCCTGATCTTGACTTACAGGTTTATAAGGATGTGGCCATGCAGGTTGCGGCAATGAACCCGGTAGCTATTGATAAGGATGATGTTCCGGAGAAAGTAAAAAACCAGGAACTTGAGATTGGCATGGAACAGGCACGCCGTGAAGGTAAGCCTGAAGCAATGATCGAAAAGATCGCCCAGGGAAAACTGGGTAAGTTCTACAAGGAAAGTACTCTTCTGAACCAGGAGTTCATTAAAGACAACAAGATGACTGTAAAGGATTACCTCAAATCAAACAACAAGGATCTGACCGTTACCGGTTTCCTGAGGTATTCCCTGAACAATTAGTTCGATCATATACAAAAAGTCTGAAGGCTGCCGGGTATTCCGGCAGCCTTTTTTATTAGCAGATTAACGATTTTGAATTAAATTTGAGATATTAAATCCATCCATCTGAAAAATGAAATATAAAAGAATACTGTTAAAGCTTAGCGGGGAATCATTAATGGGTGACCAGCATTCGGGGATAAGCCAGGAAATACTTACTTATTTTGCATCCGAAGTGATTGATATAACCGGCGCAGGTGCACAGGTGGCCATAGTGATAGGAGGAGGGAACATATTCAGGGGAGTAGCTGGCTCAAAATCAGGTTTCGACCGTGTCAGGGGCGACCAGATGGGTATGCTGGCAACGGTAATTAACAGTCTGGCTCTTGAAAACGAACTGGTAAAACTGGGAGCAAAGGCAAAAGTTTTCACCTCTGTCAGAATGGAACCGATAGGAGAACTCTACAGACGTGACCGTGTGGTTGAGTTCCTTGAAAATGGCACAGTATGCATCCTGGCAGGAGGAACCGGCAATCCTTTTTTTACTACCGACACCGCATCGGCACTAAGGGCAGTAGAGACTGGTGCCGAACTCCTGTTAAAGGGGACCAGGGTCGATGGCGTATACAGTGACGATCCTGAAAAAGTAGCCGATGCCACTCTATTTAATTCTGTAAGTTTCGATGAAGTAATATCCAGACAACTAAGGATAATGGATATTACAGCCTTTACGATGTGCCGCGAAAATAATATGCCGGTGGTGGTTTTCAATATGAACATCAAGGGTAATCTTCTGAAAGTAGTAAACGGAGAACAGGTGGGAACCCTGATCCACTCAGAAGACTGACTAAGGGTCAGATATCAGGATTTTTATATATTTGTCTGACGGTAAGCATCAGATAGCATACATGAAAAGAAATCGATAACTCTGTCTAACAATGAACGAGGAAATAGAAATTATTCAAATGGAAACCGGCGACAGGATGTCAAGCGCACTTGATCACCTTGAATCTGAACTCGCTAAACTAAGGGCAGGCAAAGCCACTCCTGCCCTGCTCGACGGTATTACAGTCGACTATTACGGTGTCAGGACTCCGCTGAACCAGGTTTCAAATGTTAACACCCCCGATCCGAAATCAATACTGGTGCAACCATGGGAAAAAAACATGCTTGAACCTATCGAAAAAGCGATAATGGCTGCAAATATTGGCCTTACACCAATGAATAACGGTGAGGTAATAAGAATAAATGTCCCGCCCCTTACCGAGGAGCGAAGAGTTCAACTGGTGAAAAAAGTGAGGTCAGAAGGAGAAAATGCCAAGATCAGCGTGCGTAATACCCGTAAATGGGCAAACGACGAATTCAAAAGACTGCTGAAAGAAGGTCTTTCGGAAGACCTGGAGAAAGACGGTATGGAACAAATACAAAACCTTACCAATGATTTTACAAAAAAGGTCGACCAGGTTATTGAGCAAAAGGAGAAAGAGATTATGACAGTTTAACAATGTCAGAATGAGCCCTGTACAATTTGTCCCGTCCCCCTGACTATACCTCTACCCCCCTGACCAGACCATCTGTGCAGTTGTTGCACATATTAATGTCCCGGCTGCCTGAGATCACCATCTCCCTGAAACCGGAATAACGTTTACTGTTCCAGATGGAAGCAAATGATTCCTGCATTATATTACCCATAATATGATCCCCGTTCTTATCGAAACAACATGGAACAACATTACCATCCCAGGTAATAACCGGAATTGTCCATAATCTGAAACAACCCCTTTTTCTCTTTCTTCTCAACCAGTATCTGTCTCCGTCAAACGTATACCGCCTGAAGCTGTCTGAATCAGGCAACAGGTTTTCTGCCTGGCTGAAATCAGTTATCTGCATCGACTTTGCCCTGAACCTGGCACCAATATTTTCAGCATAAGATCTTACCAGACCCATTTCATGCTCATTCTCCCTGCTCACAAGAAACTGTACTTCAAGGATCGGCCTGTTTCTTCGACCCTTCAATGCCTCCGAAAGAGATTCAAGCCCCTCCTTTACCCTCCCCAGGTCTCCTCCTGATCGATAATCTGCATAAACATCCTGTGAGTAACCATCCATCGATACGATTACTCTCCGCACAGGCGATGAGGCCAGCCTGACGACCTGTTCGGCCGAAAGAAAATGACCGTTTGTAGAAATAATTATTCCTTTCCCCTTCCACATTTCAATCAGTTCAAAAAACCGTGGGTGCATCATCGATTCTCCCTGGAAGTAGAACATTGTATTCAATATATATTGTGAAAGTTCATCGTTAATCCTTTCAAATACTTTATCAGACATAAACCCGGCGGGCCTGGTGATCGCTCCCATACCCCTTGCACATTGCCTGCAATTAAGATTACAATGGTTCGTCAGTTCAAGCCCGACCGAAAAAGGCATCCCAAACATTATCGGTTTGCCTGTAACAGATGATAAAAAGTATGATCCCGATACCAACGAAAGATTTATGATCCTTTTCAATGTTACAGTATTTTACCTCTAAAGATACGAATGAGGGCCAAATAATAGGTTATTATGATAGGGTAAAGGATGGCTGCAGGGTCTTTATGTTGAAAAGGTACCGGAAAATGATTTATAATTAATAATTCAAATACCATGAAAAGGATTCACAAAATTTCGGTTGCACTTATGATTATCATTGCCACAGGCTTTCAGTACATAGGTGCAGAAACGGGGATGTCCGGCAAAAAGGAACAGGATCCCCAGAACTACATTACAATAAGAGGAAATGTAGTGGACAGCGAAACAGGCACTCCTCTGATATTTGCCACAATAGGTGTTCAGGGATCAAATGTTGCCACAGTATCAAATATTGACGGTGATTTCATCCTGAAAATAAACAGGGAATTCCCGAATCCCGTTATCGAAGTGTCATATATCGGTTACCGCAATAAAACCATACCACTGGGTGAACTGCAGACCGACGGGAAAGATAACAAGATTGAACTGGAACAGGCTGCGATACCGATCAGGGAAGTTGTGGTAAAACCTCTCGATCCTGTTGAAATAATGTATAAGACACTCGAAAGGATCCCTGATAATTATACAGACCTGCCGAATCTTATGACCACTTTCTATAGAGAGACTATCAAAAAGAACAGGAGTTATGTCTCAATAGCAGAAGCTGTGGTCGAGATATTCAAGGCACCATACAACAATGACCTGAGGATGGACATGGCAAGAGTGTATAAGGGCAGGAAAAATATTCAGGTTACAAAACTTGATACCGTACTGTTCAAACTGCAGGGAGGTCCTGTTACAACTCTTCAACTCGATGTTATAAAGAATCCGTACTATATTGTTTCTGCTGATGTAATGGATCAGTATGAATATTCGCTTGACAATATAGTTGTAATAGACGACCGTCCTCATTATGTGATCGAATTTCACCAAAAGTCTGATGTAGAG
>JBJKPH010000211.1:0-1920 GCA_046706585.1 Bacteroidales bacterium
GGTTTATAGTGTATATATTTAACAGCTTTTAACAATATATTTTTTCTAAATTGCAGTGTCAGGGCTGTTATAAATTATTTTTAAAGGGAATATTGATTCATTATGGAAATAATCAGGAACAGGCAAAGGATAGGTATTCTGACCGCGGGCGGTGATTGTCCCGGGCTGAATGCAGCCATCAGGGGAGTTGGCAAAACAGCTATTGTAAAATATGGGATGGAAGTTGTGGGTATCTCCGATGGATTTATCGGAATGATCAATAAAGAGTATTTCGAACTTACGGAAAATAAGCTGTCAGGAATTCTGACCCTTGGAGGCACAATACTGGGCACCTCACGCGAAAAGCCATTTAAGAAAAGTATAAACGGGCAAAAATCGGTAAGCAAACCTGTTCTGATAAAGGAACATTATGAGCAGATGGGACTTGACTGCCTGGTATGCATCGGCGGGAACGGAACACTGAAGACTGCAAACCTGCTATCGAAAGAGGGACTCAATATTATCGGGATACCGAAAACCATTGATAACGATGTATTCGGAACTGATATGACCTTTGGATTTGATTCGGCAGTAAATATTGCAACAGAGGCAATCGACAGGCTTCACTCAACAGCAAACAGTCATAAGCGGATAATGGTTATTGAGGTTATGGGGCATAATGCCGGATGGCTGGCACTCTATTCAGGAATGGCCGGAGGAGGAGACATTATTCTAATACCTGAGATAGCCCATAACGATATGACAATTGCCGGGTACCTTGAAAAACGGGCGCAACAGAATAAAGATTATTCGATTGTGGTTGTTGCTGAAGGTATTGTAAATAAGAAAAACAAGTCGGCAGCAAGCTACATTGCCGGTATGATAAACAAACAAACAGGGCTTGATACAAGGGAAACAGTTCTGGGATATATACAGAGAGGAGGATCGCCATCTCCTATGGACAGGATCCTCGCAACAAGATACGGATCTTCAGCCGTAGAATCCATCGCTAAAAAGGAATATGGCAGAATGATGGCATTAAGGGATAATTGTATTGTGGGTGTCCCGCTTGATGATGTGGCAGGAAAGCTTAATCTTGTAACACCCGACAATCCACTCGTTCAGAAAGCCATTGCGATGGGGACAAGCTTTGGCGGTGAAATCTGATCACTGTTTTTCATAAATACAATCTACTAATAACCATACAAATGAACACAGGTCCAGGAACATATATCCCTAAAGAGATAAGCTGGCTTTCTTTTAATGAAAGAGTGCTTCAGGAGGCTGATAATCCTGATGTTCCTATTCTTGAAAGAATTAGATTCCTGGGTATCTATTCCAACAATCTTGATGAATTTTTCCGTGTACGGGTCGCCACCCTTAAAAGACTGGCCATTCTGGGCGGCAAGTCGGTCGATTTCCTTGGATATGATGCTGCAAAAGCACTCGAGGATCTTAACCGCATAGTACTCAGGCAAAGGGTCTATTACGAGGACATATATCACCATGTTATTAAGGATATAGAAAAGGAAAATATATTCATACTCAACGAAGAGCGGTTGAACAATGAACAGCTTGAATTCGTTGAGGATTTCTATTTCAAGAGATTGAAGCCTCAGTTGATGCCATTTATGTTAAGGAAGGAGACAAACCTTACAACCCTGAAGGACGATATCGTTTATTTTGCCATCACATTGCGTCCATCCAAACAAACAAAAAAGGTAAGGTTTGCCCTGATGGAACTACCAACAGCAACTATTCCAAGAATTATCCCTCTTCCATCAAGTGATGGTGAGCATTGCTTTATTTTCGTGGATGATATAGTAAGACTTTACCTTAAAGATGTCTTTTCGGTCTTCAGGTCACGTGAAATGACAGCCCATGCTATCAAGATAACCAAGGATGCAGAAATTGATATAGTTGACGACCTTTCGGATTCTT
>JBJKPH010000212.1:0-2123 GCA_046706585.1 Bacteroidales bacterium
ACTGTATACCTTAAGAAAAGCCAGGCCCTGGCTCCGATTTCCGGGTATGTGGTTGAGGCAAATGCCAGGTACGGCCAGGAAGTTAATAAAGAGATGGTTCTTTTCGAACTCAGGACAAGAGAGAGTACAGTACTGGATTCAGGAAGCGATCTGCCGGGGACAACCGGAACAATAAAAGTCAGGGCAAACTCCGACGGGTTTATAAATGAACTCATTATAAATGAACCCGGAGAATATGTGACAGAAGGAAACCTCCTGTGCACGATTGTGAACAACAGGGATCTTATGATCAGGTTAAATTTGCCGTATGAATATATTTCTTTACCGGGCAGGGAGAAAAAGTGTACTGTAAAACTGGTAGACAATACTGTTATTTCAGGATCGGTATACAGGATTCTTCCTTCCGTTGATGAGTCAACACAGACACAGACCGTCCTGATCAGACCCGAAACAGGCAAGGCCCTGCCTGAGAATCTTAATCTCCTGGTCTGTTTTGTTCAGGAAAAGCACGATGATGCATTTCTTGTTTCAAGATCATCACTAATGACCGATGAGACACAAAGCGAATTCTGGGTAATGAGGATCGATAATGGCAATACTGCAGTAATGGTCCCTGTGGAAAAAGGCATTGAAAACGATACGATTGTTGAGGTGATTTCCCCGGATTTGAATATTAACGATTTGATCATAAGCCAGGGTGCTTACGGACTTCCCGACAGCACTGTCGTAAGTATTGTGAAGTGATATGGAAAAATTATTCTTAAAATTCAAAACCCCGCTGGCTGTTATATTGTTGCTTATTCTGGCCGGCGGAGCATACTCCTACAAGAACCTGAAAACATCATTATTCCCTAATGTCACCTTCCCGAAGATCAAGATAATTGCCGATAATGGCGAACAGCCGGTTGACAAAATGATGATAGAGGTTACCAAACCACTTGAAGATGCAATAAAAAGGGTCGAACACCTTAGTCTCGTAAGAAGTGCAACCACCATGGGAAGCTGTGAGATCTCGGCATATATGGACTGGGGTTCTGATATCGATCTTGACAAACAGCAGGTGGAATCACAGATTGAAAGGATAAAGAGTAACCTGCCTCCCGATATTGAGATCACTGTTGAAAAGATGAATCCATCAATTCTGCCTGTGATGGGATATTCTGTTGTGTCGGATACGAAAAGTCAGGTCGAACTGAAACTGATAGCAGAATATATTATCAAACCATATATATCAAGGATTAAGGGAGTCTCATCGGTAGAGGTTATCGGAGGTAAAACCAAGGAATACAGGGTTATTCCCGATGAGGAGAAACTAAATGTGCTGAAAATTAATCCCCAGGATATTATTGACGTGCTGGAGCAATCAACCTTTATCATGTCAACCGGCTACACTACAGATTATAACAGGCTCTACCTGACTGTTACCGATGCCACCGTACGAGACAGCAGGGAACTTGAAGAGATGGTTCTCTTTAATGACGGGGTTCGTAACATTAAGATCTCAGATGTGGCCAGGGTAGAAATAGCGGAACGCAACGAATATATAAAGATCAAGGCCGATGGCAGGGATGTGCCTCTGATAGCCGTTTTGAAACAGCCCGAGAGTAATCTTGTTGAAGTTGCCGGACAGGTTTCTGAAAGCGTGAAGGAGCTTGAAAAAGTCCTTCCTGCAGGAGTAAGCCTTAAGCCCTATTACAACCAGTCGGAGTTTGTACACGACAGTATCAGGAGTATTATCGACGTTCTCTGGATCGGGCTGCTGCTCGCGATCGTCGTGGTTGTTATATTCCTTCGTTCGGTAAAAGCCAGCGGTGTAGTTCTTATCACAATACCCCTGACTCTTTCCCTTACTTTTGTTGTGCTCAATGCCCTGGGCTACGATTTTAACATAATGACCATAGGGGCAATAGCCGCCGCAATAGGGCTTATTATTGACGATGCGATAATAGTGGTGGAACAGATCCACCGGACTCACGAAGAGTTCCCCGAAAGGTTGCCTAAGGAGCTGGTGGGCAAGGCTATAAACTTTCTGTTCCCCGCAATGGTGAGCTCATCGCTTGCCACCATTGTCATTCTTTTCCCCTTTGTACTGATGACCGGAATAGCAGGTGCTTATTTTAAGA
>JBJKPH010000213.1:0-8887 GCA_046706585.1 Bacteroidales bacterium
TAAGCATGCCGAGAAATCCAAGGTTCTTCAGCACCAGTCTCTCTCCGATAAGGGAACCGCTGATCAGGCTCTTTATAAAACCTTCACGACCGGGTTTTGATCCCTTCTTTATGTTTTGATCCTGCCCTTCCATTTCTATATCTTTTCGGCCACCCTCAACCTTGCGCTCCTGGCCCTGCTGTTAATGGCTATTTCATCCTGCGTCGGCACTATTACTTTCCTGTTTACAAGCCTGAAGGGGACAATCATGTTACCATAAAAGTCCTTTTCCTCATGCCCCTCAAAATTCCCTGTCCTGAAAAAATTCTTGACTACCCTGTCTTCCAGCGAATGGTATGTTATTACCACGAACCTCCCGCCGGTCTTTAGTACAGCCAGTCCCTGCCCGAGCATCTCCATCAGGTATTCTATTTCCCTGTTTACTTCTATCCTCACAGCCTGGAATACTCTTGCCAGGAATTTATTTTCAGTTTTTGCCGGAACAAGAGGCCCGATAGCATCAACGAGTTCACCAGTTGTTGAAATAGGCTTCTTTTCCCTTGCCGAAACAACAGCCGCGGCTACCCTTGCTGCATTACGGAGTTCGCCATAATCCCTGAATATCCTCTCCAGTTCAGCGGGAGTGTAGCTATTCAGAATTGTCGCAGCATTACGCTTCGACTTCATGTTCATCCGCATGTCGAGGGGTGTATCATACCTGAATGAAAAGCCTCTTCCCGGTTCATCGAACTGGTAAAATGAGACCCCGAGATCTGCCAGTATGCCATCTACTTTGTCGTATCCCAGCATTCTGAGATTATTCCTGAGAAACCTGAAATTCTGACTTAAAAAGATAAACCGGCTGTCAACCGGTTTATTCCTTTGAGCATCCTCATCCTGGTCAAAAGCGATCAGTCTGCCTTTTCCCAGCCGGCTCAGGATAGCAGCCGAATGGCCGCCTCCTCCAAAGGTAAGGTCGACATACACACCCCCGGGCTGAATGTTCAGCCCTTCGATACTCTCATTCAGCAAAGCAGGGACATGGTATTCCATTTTTAATCCTCCCCGGGTAAATTGGTGCCCATTAATTTTTCTGCCAGGTCGGCAAAGTCGCCTGACGGCATATCGATCTTTTCGTATTTATCGCTGGCCCAGATCTCTATCCGTCCGTCCTGGCCTGCCATTATTACCTCTTTTTCTATTCCTGCAAGCTCGGAAAGCTTCTTCGGAAGCAGCAATCTGTTACTTCCGTCAAGCACCAGTTCGGCCGTCCCCTTGAAAAAGTTCCGCAGAAAAAGGTTATGCTCCCTGTTGTAGGGATTGATCCTGCTGCGGATCTTTTTCATCTGTACCTCCCAGTCTTCGATGGTGAACAGTACCAGACACTCCTCAAAAATATCGCGCCTGACCACGAAGTGATCTCCGGATGAAGGATCCATCTGCTTTTTGAAAGCAGAAGGAAATATCAACCGCCCCTTGGAATCGATCCTGCAACTGTAATCGCCAATGAATGTGGCCATAGCTACTAATGAGGTTAGAAGTCAAAAATAATAAAATTTTCCCCACTTCTCCCCACTTTACCCCATTTTTTTCCACTTTGTTAATAACTTTTGACACCCTGATCGAGACCAGATGGGAAGATGGGGGTCTGCCGGGGTTATAGAAGGATTGGCTTTCTCTCTGAATAAAAAGATATTTCATCACAATTTTACTACCTTTGCAACCCGTAAACAGGTTTAGAGAGGGTAAAACAGACATTTAAATGAGTGATCCGGGTGCTATTCGGATAGATCTGAGAAAGGTCCTTGAGGATAAAAATCCCCGACTGTCAAAGTTGGTTCCTGATTTCATAATTAACTGGCTGAAACGGGTAGTTCACCAGGAGGAGCTCAATGAATTTCTCTCTGAGAACGGCCACCTGAGGGACGTTGAACTGGTCAGGGCCGGCATCTCTTTCCTTGGGGTAAAATACAAGGTACATAATCAGGAATTAATACCGGAAAGAGGCAGGTATATTTTCGTTTCCAATCATCCTCTCGGGGGGCTTGACGGAATAGTATTCATGGACGAATTATCGAGGCATTTTGACGAGATAAGGTTTCCGGCCAACGATCTCCTTCTGAATATCAAAGGAATGTCAGGAATATTTCTGCCTGTAAACAAACATGGAGCGCAGAGCAGGGAAACAGCAGTGAAAATCGAAGAAGCATATGCTTCAGACGTACAAATATTGTACTTCCCCGCAGGATTATGTTCCAGGAAGAAAAAGGGAAGGATCATCGATCTTGAGTGGCAGAAGAATTTTGTCAACAAAGCGGTTAAACATCAAAGGGATATTGTTCCGGCCTATTTTTCAGGCAGGAATTCAAATTTCTTTTACAACCTGGCAAACCTCAGAAAATTTCTTGGAATAAAGGCAAATCTTGAAATGGTTTACCTTCCCGATGAAATGTTCAGGCAAAGAGACAGGGAATTACATCTTGTCTTTGGCAAGCCCATTCCATGGCAAACATTCGACAGGTCAAGGAAACCTGGTGAATGGGCAAAATGGATTAAGGATAAAACGTATGAGCTTGAATCATATATTAAGGATAAAGAATAAATTTGTAAGTGGAAAAGCGTTTGGAGAAGATGGAAACTATAATTGATCCGGTACCGGCTGAAGAAATAGAGAAAGAACTAAAGCCTGGCATGTTGCTCAGAAAGACCAATAATGCCAATAACGAAGTATATACATTCTTTGCCCACGAAGCCCCTGCCGTTATGAGGGAGGTGGGTCGTCTGAGGGAAGTAACTTTTCGCGGTGCAGGAGGCGGAACCGGGAAAGACATTGACCTTGACAACTATGATCTGTCGGAGGATGCTCCGCATACCCAGCTGATAGTATGGGACCCTGACAACAGGGAAATAATTGGTGGTTACAGGTTCTATATTCACGATCGCAGAAGGAAGGTTCCCGAATACCAGGACATGGCTTCTGCATCATTCTTTAACTTCTCGGATAAGTTTATCCAGTACTATCTGCCTCACCTGATGGAACTTGGTCGCTCTTTCGTACAGCCCGACTACCAGTCAAGGGCAAGGGGAAGGAAAAGTCTTTTTGCACTTGACAATCTCTGGGACGGTCTGGGAGCCATCGTTATTGATAACAAGAATGTAAGGTATTTCTTCGGGAAGGTGACCATGTATCCTCATTTCCCGGAAATGGCAAGAAGTATGATCATCTATTTCATGAAAAAACATTTTACCGATCCCGACCGTCTGGTAGTACCGATTGATGATATTTCACTGAAGATGGACATGTCGATGATGGAGGATATATTTACCGGGGCCAACTACAAGGAGGATTACAAGATACTCTCGCAGGAAGTCAGAAAACTGGGCGAAAACATTCCGCCCCTGATCAATGCATACATGAGCCTTTCACCAACGATGCGTACTTTCGGGACCATAAACAATACTTCGTTCGGCAATGTTGATGAGACGGGAATAATGATCACTCTCAAGGACATGTACATAGAGAAGATCAACAGGCACCTGGCCTCATACCGCGAAGATTATGACCTGGGTTAATAGGCCCTCTCATCGCGGCCTTCCACATAGTTTATAAATGATTGGTTAACGACCCTGTTACCGCCGGGTGTCGGATAATCGCCTGTAAAATACCAATCTCCGGTATGCCCCGGACAGGCTGTATGCAATCCTTCAATTGACTGATAGACTATCTCAAGCTCGGCATTAATGGTCGGGAGCTTAAGCATTACCGATATTCTTTCAGATATCTCCCCCGCAGAGAAGGGCCGGTAAATTTCCCTGACGATATTTTGCATCTCCTCAACAGGTTTCAACAGTTCCTCCCTGGCCCTGGCATATGTCTCATCAATTATTTTTTCCATACCGCGCTCCTTCAGCAACTCTATGGCTGCCCTGAAAGCAATGAAATCTCCCATTTTTGCCATATCTATACCATAGCAATCGGGATATCTTATCTGGGGCGACGATGATACTATCACTATCTTCTTCGGGTCAAGCCTGTCGAGTATCCTTATTATGCTTTTCTTCAACGTGGTACCCCTAACTATTGAATCATCAATTATCACAAGGTTGTCGACGCCTCTTTTTATGACACCATATGTTACATCATAAACATGTCCCACCAGGTCGTCCCTTGACTTGTCCTCTGTTATAAACGTCCTGAGCTTGACATCTTTTACCGCAATCTTCTCGATTCTGGGCCTTATCGAGATTATTTTTTCCAGGTCATCCCTGTTAAGGTCCTTATCATTCCTGAGTATAAGGTTCATCTTATGCCTGTTAAGGTAATCCTCAAGCCCCTTCAGGAGTCCATAGAAAGCACTTTCGGCGGTATTTGGAATGTACGAAAAAACAGTATTCTGAATATCATATCCTACTGATCTCAGTATTCTGTCTGTCAGCTGTTCCCCCAGCATCTTCCTCTCACGATAGATCGATTTGTCGGTACCACGGGAAAAATATATCCTTTCGAAGGAACATTTCCTGGCCTCCTGCGGTTCCCTGATCTTCCTGATAGAAACCTTGCCTTCCGACTTTGTTATTATTGCATATCCCGGTTGCAGCTCATTAATATCTGTTGTCTTTTGGTTGAACACTGTTTGTATTACAGGTCTTTCAGAAGCAACTACCACTATCTCGTCGTCATAATAATAGAAAACCGGCCTGATGCCCCACGGATCGCGAAGTACAAATGCATCTCCATGTCCTATCATTCCTGCCATCGCATAACCACCGTCCCATCTCCTGCTGGCATTTGACAATACTCCGGCGATATCAAGGTTATTCTCGATAAGAGGTGTTATCTCCTTCTTTGAAAGTCCCTCCTTGCGGTACTCCCTGAACAGTGATTCAACCTCCTCATCAAGAAAATGGCCCAGGTTCTCAAGAATAGTGACAGTATCGGAATAATCGATAGGGTGCTGCCCGATCTCTATAAGGTGATTGAATAACTCCCTGACGCTCGTAAGATTGAAATTCCCGGCCAGTACGAGATTCCTTGATCTCCAGTTGTTTTCCCTCGATACAGGATGCACATAATCGATATTGTAGTTTCCGAAAGTGCCGTAACGAACATGACCGATATAGATATCGCAGGCATATGGATTTCCTGCCATATTCGCCGGATTATCAGGAGCATTACCGTTACCGTAAAGTTTTTCCACATCGTCATATATGGAATCGAATACGTTGGAAATTGAATTCGATTTATTCGACCTGTTCCTGAATATATACCGCTTACCTGTCTCCACTCCAAGCTTAAGTCCTGCTATACCTGCTCCGTCCTGTCCCCTGTTGTGCTGCTTTTCCATGAGCAGATACATCTTCTTAAGGGCATAGTCCCATTCTCCGTATTTCTGCAAATAGAAATCAAGCGGCTTTAGCAACCTTACCATTGCTATGCCGCATTCATGTTTAATCAATTCACTCATTATTGCTTGTCCAGATCGGGAAAATTAATCTTATCGTTTACGATATAGGCATTGGGAAACTTCTTTACAATGATGATAAAATCAGGGTAGGCATCGTTCCTGGTCCTGTAATCACCTGCCCTGACCTTGAAGTAATTGGGCTGATCGAACTGGATATATGCTTTAATCCCGGGGAATTCCTCTATGAATTTCGACATTGCTTCATTTGCCGCTTCACGGGCATCCCTTCCCGATCCCCTGTATATCTGTATCCTGAATCCTTCAAATCCGTTATAGCTCCTGTTAGCTTCTATATGCCTGCTCAGCAGGGTATCAATTCGCGGATCCTGAATGATCTCCACACTTCCACCCGTTGCATCCTGACCGTTGATCAGCCTTTCAACAGGTATAATAGTCTGTCCCCTGAGCATACTTCCGGCCGCAAAAGTTATCAGCAGGTATATTTTAATTTTTTTAAGCATGCAATAAAAATAGCATTTTTTTGCCTTTTTAACCTAGTTCTTCGGCCAGTTCATCAGTCATCTCAAGATTGTGGAAAACATTCTGCACATCGTCGTCGTCGTCAAGGGCATCTATAAGTTTAAGTACCTTTCTGGCCGACTCTATATCCAGTTCCTTTGTATCGTTAGGTATGCGCTGCAGGTCGGCACTTTCAACTTCAACGCCCATTTCCTCGAGCTTACGCTGCATACTTCCGAAATCCTCCATGGCACAGGTAACTGTAATTATATCATCTTCAATTTCAATCTCCTCTGCTCCTGCATCGATCAATTCCAGTTCCATTTCTTCAAGGTCAACGCTTTCATCCTTCATGATAGTGAAATTGCCTTTCCTGTCGAAGAGGAAACTCAGTGAACCGTTCGTACCGAGGTTTCCTCCGAATTTATTGAATGCTGCCCTGATATTCGAGACCGTTCGCAGGTTATTGTCAGAGAGGCACTCAACAAAAACAGCAATACCATGTGCGGCATATCCCTCGAATGTCAGTTCCTGGTACTGGGTGGCGTCTGCACCAACTGCTTTCTTTATAGCCCTTTCGATATTGTCTTTGGGCATATTAACACCTTTGGCGTTCTGTACTGCCAGTCTCAGCCTGGGATTCGAATCGGGATCTCCCCCGCCCTCACGGGCCGCAATATTTATCTCCTTGATGATCTTTGTAAAGATCTTTCCTCTTTTCGCGTCGATGGCGCCTTTTTTGCGCTTGATAGTTGACCACTTGCTATGACCTGACATAAACTAACTGTTTTGAATCCAGTGCAAATTTAATTCTTTTGCATTAACAAAAAACGGAGCCTGTTCAAAATTATCAGACCACTTACATAAAAAGAGACGCCTTTTAGACGTCTCCTTTTGAAAAACAAATAGTGGTCAGGTATAATATATTGTACACGCCTTATCCCCTGAAATTCGGGGTAAGCCGGATTAATCAGTATTTCCGTTTACTGCGACATTTTCGCCCTTCTCTTCAAGAACTACATGGTAAAGTGATGCGAAGGCTGTATTTATCCACATACACGATATGATTACCCCGATGCCAAAGCATATGAGACCGAGCAATATTATAAAAAATGCCACTATTCCCATCCAGAATATTCTCCATCCCTGGCCCCGGGTCAGTCTCCAGCTCTCCTCAACGGCCTTGACAGGATCCAGTTTCTTATCCATTACAAGATATGGCACGAAGGCAAGCCTGCAGGCAAATACTATTCCCGGGACAATAAGGAAGATAAAACCGAATCCGACTATTGCACCCGATAACAGGGCAGCAAGAACTACGTTCAGGTAATATTTAAACGGATCAAATATTTCGGTCACTTCAAATTTCTCTTTCCTTACTGCTTTAAGGTACACCCATTTCTGACCGAAATCGATGGGTCTGTATACAAAAAGGACATATGCAAGAACAAATAACTGTATAAATACTATTGCTGCTGCAAATATTCCCACATGTCCATCCTCAAAACCGTTAATTCCTGTTTTTACGGCCAATGGTATTGCTAAAACCATTGTAATTAATGCTATTAGAAAAAGGGATATGAAGTTACTTTTCATTATCCTCCATCCGTGTCCGTATACCGAACCGGTTTTTGCTACAAGTTTCTTTTCTGTTGTTTCCATTTTATATTTTGTTTTGGTTTGATTTTCTGGTGCAATATATATTACTGAAGGTGCCTGAATCAATCGACCGATAGTAGGATTATGTTTTTTTCCTACTTCAGTAGTATAATATTGACCGGTAATATATTTGACATACTTGTACATATTTCTTTCTTTTGCATTAAACGTTCCCTGATGCTCCAGCTTGCAACAATAATTGTTATATTCATCTCAATTGCCTGTGGATCATTTGCTTTGATCCTGCTGGCAAGGATGAGGAAACTTTACAGGCTCGACTACCTGAACAGCTTCTTCTATTACGAGATGTTGCACCTTGTTTTTGGCGTTTATGGTATCCTTGGGAGTCTGGCAATAAGGGAAATCCTACTTAAGTATGACCTTGGATCGAATCAGTTGGAAGCAATTGTAATGGCTTTTCCTTTTTTTGGTGTGCCATTTATTATCGCTGCATGGTACCTTCTGATAAAAACATGCAACGAACTGGTGAGCAGAAAGACACCCCAGTATATTTCAATAATCTATTTTTCCCTTACTACCCTGTTCTTTCTTGTGTATGGCCTGATCATCAGATCGGATCCCGGTATTGTTCCGGCCGACTACGGGAATATGACCCAGGTTATCAGGATTGCCTTCTATGTTACGGAAATGGCTGTCAAGCTCTACCTGTTTATCATGCTTATCATTAACGGACTGCGTATGACAGTTGTCCACAGGCGTATGTTCACTGCAAAGTTCTCACTGCTTATGCTTCTGCTGGGAGTAGTTACTGCAGCCGGTTTGCATTTTGCATCATACAGTCCGATCGTGGGACTCTACTTCCTGCTGGTGTTCTTTGCCTCCGACCTCCTTCTGATACTGCTAATGAGAAATTACCTGTCGGCCAACGCTTCTGAGTACCGCGATATTACAGATGCCGTTGAAGACCTTTTCCAGAAATACGGCATATCTCGAAGGGAAAAGGAGATCATCAGGCAGATCTGCCTGGGAAAGACCAACCAGGAGATAGCCGACGAACTGTTCATTTCGTTACAGACCGTTAAAGATCACACCTATAATATTTTCCGCAAGGTAAACGTCAGGAACAGGGTTCAACTGTCGCAGGTGTTCTCGGGCGTACTCTGACGGGAGTAACCCTTTTTAGTACCGAGTATTCGAGTGATGGAGTGTTCGGGATGAAGCAACCTGCGGATATTGGAGCACGCCACTGTTACGGTACAACATTATTCCAGTATTCCAGTATATTGTCTCTCGCCGTTTGCCGTTTGCCGTTTGCCGTTTGCCGTAAATGAATAACATCCCCCCAGCCCCAAAGGAGGAACAGC
>JBJKPH010000214.1:0-3494 GCA_046706585.1 Bacteroidales bacterium
GAATAATGCTTCATGGCACCTTTTTGGATATCTAAGTAATGACAGGTTCACTTTATCTAACTCTGAGGATTTCAGATACGGCAATGCCGGCACATCGCTTATATGGGAGAAGCCGGTGAGTGACAAATGGAAAATGGAAATTGACGGTATTTTGAGCAATTATTCCAATTATCACTCTGTCAGATTACCTCTCTATTCGTCATATGAGCATGAGTTCAACGTTAATTCAAAGGAAATAAAAATTCTTTTTTCAGGATTACCATGGGTCAACCATAAATTAGTGTTCGGATCGGGTGCTACTTTCCACAATCTTGACTATGGCAAATACGAGCCATTCGGGCAGGAATCATTAATAGCTCCTGTCGACTTCGGGAAAGAGGCCGGGAATGAATACTCCATATTCCTGTCTGATGAAATAACGATCTCAGAGAAGCTGTCAATCTATGGCGGCATCAGATATGGCATATATGATTTTATGGGTCCCAATACGGTATATCAGTATTCTGATAATTCCCCTTATGCACCTGAAAATATTATAGATACACTTTCTTACAGCAGAGGAGACCGGATCAGCCAATATAAAAGACCGGAATACAGGGTTTCAATCAATTATAAGATTGATCAGGATCTGTCCCTGAAATTGGGTATGAACAGAATGACCCAGTATCTTTTTATGCTTTCAAATACAATATCCCAGTCTCCGGTGGACAGATGGAAATTGGCTGACAACTATATTCTTCCACCTGTTTCAGATCAGTTCAGCGCCGGAATATATAAAAACATATTTGGGAATTCCATTGTATCTTCTGTGGAAGTTTATTATAAAATAGCAAAAAATGTTGTAGAGTATAAAGATGGAGCCGATCTGCTGAAGAGTCCTGATTTTGAAACTTATGTTTTACAGGGCGACAATCGCTCGTATGGTGTGGAGTTTATGTTGAAGGGTACCTCAAAATCTTTTACAGGATGGATCAGTTATACATGGGCAAGATCATTTATGACTGTCGACGGTGAGCAGCCATGGCAACGAATAAATAAGGGTATTACATATCCTGCAAATCAGGACAAACCACACTCAGTGAAATTTTTAGGTGACATTAAATTATCACGAAGATGGAGTATCGGTTCCAGCATTATTTATAATTCAGGAAGGCCGATTACTTACCCTACTGATTTTTTCTATCTGGATGACATTCAGATATTGAATTATTCAAGTCGGAATGAATACAGGATCCCCGATTATTTCAGGATCGACGTTTCAGTAAATCTTGAGGGCAACCTGCGGATTGACAAAACTTTTCATGGGGCGTGGTCGTTCTCGGTCTATAATTTAACGGGCAGGAAGAACGCTTATTCTGTTTATTTGAAGAATGAGGAAGGTAAGATACGCGGATATAAACAGGCAATCTATGGTGTCCCCATTTTTACTATCAGTTATAACATCAAACTAGGTAACTATGCGAATGATTAGACCGATAATGATATTCCTGAGTTTAACTTTTCTTGATTCATGTATCGAGTTATATATTCCGGATGATCTCGAGAGTAAGGGAAGTATCTTTATTGAGGGTTTAATAACTGATAATCCGGATATACCTGCATTCGTAAAAATTTCCAGATCGGTACCTTTTGAGTTAATCAACCAAAACGGCGGGGAGCCGGATAAATATTACGTAAGCGAAGCCGAAATCTCAATTTTGAGTGAAGACGGGAATACATATGAACTGACATATGATGGCCATGGTATATACAAGTATTCAGACTTCGATCTTATAGGTGAACCTGGTAATTCATATAAAGTTGTTATACATTACGACGGGGAGGAATTTGAATCTGATCTGGAATTATTGAGAAGTTCACCGGTAATTGATAGTCTGGGATACAAAGTAGATGAGAAGCGTATTCCGGATGACGGGCCTGTATCAACAGGATATACTTTTAATGTAAGTACACATGGTAATCCCGGTGAGGACTCCTTCTACAGATGGATGGTGGATGCGACATTTTCATATACAGTTCCTTTAAGATCAAATTACAGATGGATTGGGAACCATTTGGTGCCTTATGACAATTCTGAGTCGATGCATTGCTGGAAAACAAATAGTATTCCTAACATATTCATTGCCAGCACAGAGGGACTGGCAGAGAATGAAATTATTGAGAAGCCATTACAATTCGAGTCACAGAACGGTTTTGAACTGAGTGAAAAATATTATATCCATGTTAACCAGTTGTCTGTAAGCAGGAAGGTTTATAATTTCTGGAAGGATCTTGACAAACTGATCAATCAGACAGACGGGTTATATCAGATTCAACCCTTCAGACTCGAAGGGAATATCGTATGTAAAACCAACGGTAATTATCAGGTCGTTGGCATATTTGAGGCTGCCGGTGCCAGTGAAAGTGAGAAATACTTTGATAAACCCGAAGAGTTTCCGGTAAGACCACTGGCATGTACTCCTGAACGGGTAGGAACACTTGATTATCCATGGTTCCAGGTTGAGGAGAACGCTTATATTATCAGGAATAATACAAGTTATTATACTGCAGATATACAATGCTTTGACTGTGTTTCTCATGGCGGAGTTACTGAAAAGCCAGCATTTTGGGAATATTAATAATGAATGAGCAATGAATACTAAAATCCTTAGAGTCCTGCTTTTAAGTATCCTGATTGTTCCGGCTGACTTTTATGTAATTGCTCAATCAAAACCCCGTGAAACGGTATGGTTCCAACCCAGCCGTGATTTCTTTCTGGAAGGTGAGAGAATCGGATTCAAGGCTGAATTACTTGAACTTGATACATATGAGTATTCAGATATTAGTAAAAGTATCAGGGTGGAATTAATTGACAGTGATGGGAATATCATCCTGCAAAAGAACCTGCTGCTAAGTGATTCACGACGATCCGGATATATTCAGCTGCCACCGGATATGGTTTCAGGATGGTACTATATCAGATCGTATACTAACTGGATGAGAAATTTCAATGAGAAGGAGTTTACAGTATATCCTGTCAGGGTTCTTAGCTATAAGGATCTTTTTTCAGATTCCGTCATAAGGGAAGACAACAAAATTAATATCAGGTTAATAACTAATGGCGAATACAACCTCAGATCCCGAAAGCTCTATGGTATCTACACAAGTAATCAGGATGGAGAGCCTGTTTCTGTTAATGGTACTCTGAGATATTTAAATGCCGATACTATTAGATTCATAACTGATTATTCCGGATGGGGTAGCTTTGAGTGTGATCCTTTAAAAATTGGTCAGGTTCAGATAACAGTTGATGGCTACAGGGAGAAAGACATTGATCTTAAATATGAATTCAGATCATGTACGCCAGATACATTGAAGATAAGCATAAATGAGGAGTATGGTTATTTGAATGTTGAGCTGACTAATGTTGATAGTTCTATGAGCTATAAACTCCTGGTTCATAAAAAATACTCATGGTCCTGGTATAATACTTTAAAGCCAGGAAGGGGAAAAGT
>JBJKPH010000215.1:0-2454 GCA_046706585.1 Bacteroidales bacterium
CTCCCCGAAATAGTATTGTGTGAACGGGAGTTGTACCTCAATACTGTGTTCATCGGTGTGGGCCGGCCTGAAGAAACTGAATACGTCGCTGCCAAGCAGCTCTTTGACGATAGTGGTATTAATAGCCACCTTTCCCAGGGGGGTTACATAGCAATCCCCGTCATATACTGATGCCCCTCCAAAAGATACCCTGTGGCTTGATCCGATAATAAATATGTTCTCATATTTTTTATTCTCAGGTATCGAGCCAAATGCCGATGCGGCAACTTTTCCTGAAAAGACATACCCGGCATGAGGGGATATTATTGCCCTGACCATGTTTAAGTGTGCAGGTGATGATTCCCTGAAAAGCAATTTAAGCTCGCTATTCAGTTCCTTTTCATTGCCGGGGTAGAATGAACCGGCAGCAACAGGGAGTCTTTCCCCGGGCTTTTCATGTTCAGCAGAACTCATTATCATCATTATAACTGAAATAATTAAGGCTAACGATCTCATTGGAGGCCACCATGTTATTCTTCACTATAAAGTTAAGCTAAATGGGAACAAAATTGAAAGAAAAACAAAAGGACCTTTTGATACTTTCTGGGACTGATCGTAAGCTGAGAGAAAATAACCTGATGTTTTATCGTCAGTATAACAATATGATGAGGTCTCAAATTAGGAGATTATTGCATACAGTAAGGTGATTATTTCCGGTTCATGTAAGATCAGATCAGTATAAGACGCTCTACTAGTATTTTACCTGAATCATCTGTGCCATAAACCTTTATTCCCATGCTTACCCTGGCATCATGGATGATCTCCGTGGCAGGTGCAATAGCCTCCTTAATATCTTCTTCCTCCATTTCCTGGAACTCTTCTATATTGAAATAGAGGTGAATTATTACCAGTTTCTCCAGATCGTCGATTTGTGACAGGACCTTGATGATCTTTGCTATCCAGATTGATGATGCTGTATTGAAATATACCAGATTGATGTGCAGGTTTGTCTCTTCGGGCGCTTCCGTGATATACTTTTTCAGCCAGTTAATGACTGGCTCATAAACCATTGTCGCATTCTCGGGTATCGATTTACCCTTGAGCTCAAGAAATCCAACTTCTGCATCAAATGTAACCTCCGGTGTATTATAGGTTGCCGGAATATTAAGATTCTGTACTTTCATTTTGCAATTAACACAGTATACTCATCAAAAATATCCAAATTTTATTATACACATACTATTGTTCGTCAAAAAGTATGTGCAATACATCAAATAACTTGGACTGTTCGACAAAACAATGGCAATTGACGCCATTTCAGGAGGAGTGCTATAAGTTCATTTCTACGCTAAATTGTTTTATATTTGCTGCCTGTAATTTGCGTTCAGATGGAAGAGAGATTAAAGGCATTTGTGAGTGATGCCATAGAAGTACTTTACAATGCACGGGTGGATGAAAAATTGATACAATTGCAGGCCACCAGGAAGGATTTTGAAGGAGACATAACCCTTGTCGTCTTTCCTCTTTTAAGGATATCAGGAAAGTCACCCGAACATACAGCAGGTGAGATTGGAGAGAAATTATCAGGATCAGTTGAGGAAATTGCCGGATATAATATAATCGGAGGATTCCTTAATTTGTCATTTACAGGAACATTCTGGCTGGAACAGTTTGCAGCTATTTCATCTTCAGGATCATTTGGCTTCATGGAGGCGGATGATAATGCCGGGACAGTTCTGATCGAATATTCGTCACCAAATACAAACAAACCGTTGCATCTTGGTCATATCAGGAACAACCTCCTTGGGTTCTCGCTTTCAAGGATCATGGAAAAGAACGGTTACAAGGTTGTAAGGACTAATATAGTGAATGACAGAGGGATTCATATCTGTAAATCGATGCTGGCATGGATGAAATACGGCAACGGTGAAACACCTTTAACGACAGGTGAAAAGGGAGACCATCTGGTGGGCAGGTATTATGTAAAGTTCGAGCAGGAGATGAAGAAACAGAGTACGGAACTTGGGCTCAACGGCAGGGGAAATGGCCCTGCAGGTTCTGATAGTGAGGCAGGAGTGGAAGTGCCACTGCTTGCCGAAGCGAGGGAAATGCTCAGAAAATGGGAAGCAGGCGACAGTGATACGATAGAGCTCTGGAAAAAGATGAATGGATGGGTGTATGAGGGATTTGATGCTACATATAAAATGCTCGGAGTTTCGTTTGATAAGATTTATTATGAATCTGACACCTATAAGATAGGAAAAGATATTGTGCTGAAGGCTGTTGAAAATGGAATGCTGGAAAGAATGGAAGATGGATCGGTATGGGCTGATCTTACATCGGATAAGCTTGACAGGAAGTTGTTGCTTCGATCAGATGGTACTGCTGTTTATATGACACAGGATCTGGGTACTGCTGTTGAAAGATATAATGATTTCCACTTCTCCCGCCATTATTATGTAGTTGGAAATGAGC
>JBJKPH010000216.1:0-4294 GCA_046706585.1 Bacteroidales bacterium
CCTTAATTTCAAATAAGACAGCTTAACGGGATCATGCTGCAAATTATGCACTGCAAAGTTCCTTAGCCCGGAATATGTCTGAATAAAGTTACAGTTTTTTTGATAATGATGATTGTTTAATCAAAAAGTTAAATTTGTGTAATCCTCTCATGGCCCGGTTCATTATTTTAACCGCCGAACCTGTCTCCTATTCCTGATTCAGTATTAAGAAGCCTTGGCCTGGCCGGATTATCTTCGATCTTCTTTCGCAACTGTGCTACAAAAACCCTCAGGTACTGGGTCTGATCAATATATCCCATTCCCCATATTTCTTTAAGGATGAACTGGTGAGTCAGGACTCTTCCCTCGTTCCTGGCAAAGAGTGCCAGCAAATTATATTCTGTAGATGTAAGTTTTACGGGTTTTTTATCTTTTATTACCTGATGGTTAGACAGATCAATGGATAAATTACCAAATTCAACCACCGGTTTATCAGAAGTTTCGTGGGCAAGACGGACAGCCACCCGTATCCTGGCAAGCAGTTCACCAGTATGGAAAGGTTTTGTAAGATAATCATTTGCCCCGTGGTCAAGAGCACTGACAATATCATCTTCCGAATTTCTGACCGATAGTATTATTATCGGTTTGAAAAACCATTCACGAAGCCGTATTAATATATCAAGTCCATCGGTATCGGGCAATCCCAGGTCAAGCAATATAAGTGACGGATTATGGGTGGCTGCAGAAATAAGTCCCTCTTTCCCGGTTGCAGCTTCAGTTACCCTGTATCCACCCGAAGAAAGTGTTATTTCAAGCAGCCTTCTTATCTGCACTTCATCGTCAATTACCAAAACTGTTTCCGGTGTATCCATAATGGTTTTATTGATCAGCCCAAATTATCTTTTAATGATTCGGTCGGGATATTAATTGTAAATTTTGCCCCGCCGTTCTTCCTGTTTTCAACTGTTATTGTCCCCTTATGAGCTTCCACGAAGCCCCTGGCAATAGAAAGTCCCAACCCGGTGCCACCTGGTCTGGATCCCCCTATCCTGTAAAACTTATTGAATATCAATCCCATTTCATTTTCGGGAAATCCCGGGCCCCGGTCCATAACCTCGATAGTAAGTGATCCGTTATCATAAAACATCTTTACCCGTATATTGGTTGAAGGCGGGGCATACTGTGTGGCATTATGAACAAGATTATACAGGACCTGTTCCATCAGACCAAAATCTATCCTGACAAAAGGCATGTCAGGGGGAATCACAATATGCAAATTAAAAGGGTTAAGGTCATCACCAAGACTGCTTACAACCTTATTAATAAGGTCATGTATATCGCACCAGTCAGCTTTTGGAGTAATCCTGCCCGATTCGAGACGTGACATGTTGAGAAGGTTTTCAATAAGGCGGTTTAACCGTCGGGATGCTTCAAAAATCTCGTGCGAGAGTTCTTTTCTAAGATCCCCTGAAAGACTTGAAGAAATGAGGGTGTCGGCTGCACCCATGATAGTTGCAACCGGTATTCTCAATTCATGAGATATTGAATTGAAAAGTGTCTTATATAACTTATCCGACTCATCAAGAAAACGCGCATTTCTTGCCATATCATCCAGGAATTCCTTTTCAGCTGCATTTGAAATCTGCATAAGAAATGTGTCCCAGAACTCATCCATTTCGCCATGAAGGGGACCCTGGTGTTTTACAACCATTACACCCGGTTTTATCCTGTTTCCTGCAAGCGGGTAAAAGGTGAATTTATTTGATGGCAGAGTCTCAGTGAACCTGCCTGCTTTCCTGGAATGCCGGTAAACCCATTCGGCAACGCTCATTTCACTTTCTGACAGTTTTATCGGTGTTTCGTACCCGGAATTATCAGTAAGATGGTCAGATCCATCCTGTAATATAAATCTCGTATCAAAACCAAAATGCTTTTTTATATTCCTGGCAGCAATCACTGTCAGATCATCCATATTACCGGCGCCGGCAAGTTCCTTGGTAAGCTGGTAAAGAGCGTTAGTCCTCTCTTCCCTGTCGCGGGTGAGTCTTTCCTGACGTCTTACCCGCGTTGTAAGAACCCCGTTAATAAGGGCAATAATAAAAAACATAACAAACATCATCGCGTCCTCAGTCTTCTGAATATGAAGCGTGAACCTGGGAGGAATAAAGAAAAAATTCCAGATAAAAGCACTGAGTGAAGATGCAAGCAATATCGGGCCGATACCGAGAAAGGTCGATAATATGGATACTATAAAAAGAAGTATAAATGATACAGACTGATATCCAAGATAGCCGGTAAAATAATAACATACCAAAGCACTTAATATGACTGAAATGATTGCCACTATATACTGAAAGAATCCGGAAGTGAACTCCGGGATTGAGAAAGGCGTCCGGTAAGGTTTCTTTTCACCGACAATATCAGATCCAAGCACATATACATCGATATTACCGCTATATCTTATCAGGCGCTGAACGAAGTTTCCAAGGGTAAACAACGAATAAACAGTTCTCCGGCGAGGTTTACCAATAATTATATGTGTAATATTCTCTTTCCGGGCAACCCGGAGTATTGCCTTAACAAGATCCTCCCCTGATGTTGTTATTATCTCTGCCCCAAATTGTCTTGCCAGGGCGAGGTTTTTACCGAGTTGCACCCTCTGGTGTTCATCCAGGGGTTTAACCGGCTCCACATACAGGGCCAGCAGGCTTGCCCCCATCGTATAAGAAAGATTCTTGGCCCATCTTATAAGCTTTGCTGAATTAGGCGAGGGACCTATAACGGCCATCAGATGCATCCCTGATTTCCAGGGGCCGGGTATACGTTTTTTTTGCATATAATACCTTAGCTGCCTGTCTACCCTGTCAGCTACGATCCTCAGGGACATTTCTCTCAGGGCAGTTATATTCCCTTTACGAAAGAAATTATTCATAGCCTCACCGGCCTGTTCCAGTGTATATACTTTTCCTTCTGTAAACCTCTCCAGTAATTCATCCGGCGTAAGGTCAACCAGTTCAACATCGTCAGCTGTTTCAAATACCTCATCAGGGATGGTCTCGTGTATATTCACACCAGTGATCTGTGCCACAGTGTCGTTCCTGCTTTCCAGGTGTTGCACATTCAATGTGGTATAAACATTTATCCCGGTATCAAGGATCTCCATAACATCCTGGAAACGCTTTTTGTGCCTTGACCCGGGAGCATTTGTGTGTGCAAGCTCGTCCACAAGGACTACCTGCGGATGTCTTTTTATTATATTGTCAAGATCCAGTTCCCGTAAAACGGCCCCCTTATATTCAGTACTCCTTACAGGCACTGTTTCAAGCCCTTCCATCAGGGCCATTGTTTCCTTCCTGCTGTGCGGCTCAACATAACCTATTACAATGTCAATACCCCTGTCTTTATCAGCGAGGGCGGTTCGCAGCATCGAATATGTTTTTCCCACCCCGGCGCACATGCCGAAGAAAATTTTTAGCTTGCCTCGCTTATTGCTTTCTTCTTCTCTCTTGATGGCGGCAAGGATATCATCAGGATCGGGACGGGTGTCATCTGGCTGGTTCATCGAATGCTATCGAGACTTAAATTTAATAGAAAAACATTAATCCTTGGTTCTCCAAGTAAATGAAATTGTGGATTTTCTGTCCTCAACCTGATAAGCTTTTTAAGATTATCCTCCTGACGCCTGTCAAAATGCCTGGCTTTGGAAATCCTGTTTACCTGTAATAATGCAGCGCCGGGTGAGATATCCGGATCCAGTTCGGAAGCAGATGCAAAAAGCATTTCAGACGGAACGGCTGTACTGCTGTCAAGATCATTAACCCTGATAAATTCCTTCTTTCGCTCAGAAACCAGGGATTTTAGTTTTACACTCGTGAGAGCCAGGTTTGAACCGCCCGAAGGAAGCGGGTTATACAGGATATTTGAAGGGCGAGTTGAAAAATAACGTGGATCCTTAAATTCCTGGCCGATAAGAATGCTTCCGATCACTTTGCCGTCTTTTTTTACCAGGCTTCCGCCGGCCTCCTTTTGAAAAAATATATCCGAAACCAGGGTTATCATCAAAGGATAAATGAGTCCGGTCAGAACTGTAAAAAAAATAAACGACCTTAATGATATCCAAATTCTTTTCATTTCAGAAGTTTATATGTTAATTAATAAATCAATAAGCTTTATCCCTATGAATGGTGAGATTATTCCGCCCAGACCGAATAAAGTCATATTACGTGAAAGGGTGGTGACAGCCGATTCCGGCCTGTAGCGTACTCCCTTAACTGCAAGCGGAATAAGCATCACTATTATTAATGCATTAAAGATC
>JBJKPH010000217.1:0-10583 GCA_046706585.1 Bacteroidales bacterium
GAAGGCATACCGGCAAGGAGTATACACTTGGAGATTCGGTCATGGTCGAGGTCGTTAAGGCTGATCTCGTGAAGAAGCAACTGGATTATGTATTAGCGTAGAGCCGGAGAAGTTGAATATCGAATTACGAATAATAAATATCGAATATCGAATGATGAAGGAGGAGTTTTTAAACTGGTTCTTCAATTAGTTTAAGGAGTGCTTCCACGGCTTCATCTTCAGGGACATTTTTCATGACCTGTTCTTTTCCTTTGTAAAGGTGTACAAGTCCGTTGCCTGCACCTACATATCCCCAGTCGGCATCGGCCATTTCACCGGGTCCGTTTACGACACATCCCATTACAGCTATTTTCAGGCCCTTAAGGTGTACGGTTGCTTTCTTCACCCTGGCAACGGCCTCTGTCAGGTTGAATCTTGTCCTGCCACAGGTAGGACAAGAGATATACTCATTGCGGGTGATCCTTATTCTGGCAGCCTGCAATATGCCGGCAGTTATCGAATCGATAGCTTCGGCGGAGACCTTCCCGGTATTGTCTATAACAATATCGCGAGCTCCTCCTTCGGTAAGCAGAACGGATGAATCAACCGAGGCCCTTATCGTCAGCTCCTCCCTGTCGTCTTCGTGATATGAGAGCATGACTGTTTTTACCCCGTTAACATCCTTCACCTCAGGTCCTCTGCCTCCTGCCGATTGCCTGTATTTGACCGAATGCCTGAGGATCGACCCTGCCACCGGGATCTCGGCTTCAGGTGGTTCCGACAGTGACACCCTGATAGTGTCGCCAATACCCTGTGACAACAGTGCTCCGATACCAAGTGCCGACCTTATCCTTCCGTCCTCTCCCTCACCTGCTTCGGTAACACCGAGATGGAGTGGGAATCGGTATCCTTCCTTTTCCATCATTGTTACAAGCATTTTTGTAGATTCGATCATTATGATGCTGTTCGACGATTTCATCGACAGGACAAGGCTGGTGAAATTTTCTGCAGCGAAGATCCTGATGAATTCCATTGCCGACATTGCCATTCCCAAAGGTGTGTTTCCATACCTGGTCATAATGCGGTCGGACAATGACCCGTGGTTAACACCTACACGTATTGCTGTCCCGTTGTCATTACAAATGCGAATTAAAGGCATAAGCCTGTCCCGTATCTTTTCAATTTCGACATTATACCGGCTGTCGGACATCTCAACAGCAGTGAAGGAGGCTCTTTTATCGACATAATTTCCGGGATTTATCCTTACTTTTTCCACTATCCGTGCCGCTACTTCGGCAACCCTGGGGTTAAAATGCACATCGGCTATCAGTGGTGTATGAAAACCCGCCTTCCGGAGCTCCCTTTTGATATTTGAAAGATTCTCAGCCTCCCGTAATCCCTGGGTCGTTAGCCTGACTATATCAGCACCTGCCTCGATGATCCTGATACACTGCTCCACACTCGCCCTGGTATCGAGGTATCGGTATTAGTCATAGATTGCAACCTGACCGGGTTTTTTCCGCCGAGCAGAAGGGTGCCTATTTTTATTTCTGAGGAAGTGTACATAGTGGATGGTCTATGGTCTATGTTCTATGGTCTATGGTCTATGTTCTATGGTCTATGGTCTATGTTCTATGGTCTATGTAATATGTACTAGGGTTTATTAAGGTATTTTGAGCGCATTGTTTTTCTTGTTGACACAAAAATACTTGTCAGTTCCTGCCCTTCTTTTAATAGTCGGGAGGAAAGAGATTCAGATTCTTTTCGGTTCAACAAGTTTTTATCTTTTATTGTTTCAAGCCAGAAAACACTTTCATCCGTTTCCTCAATGGTAATGCTCAGCTTTGAAATGAACGCAGGTTTACTTTGTGAAAGCCTGGTAGCCCTGTAATTCGCAGCTGTAGAACATGCACTTCTAGTTAATTGACTTTTTAAATAATTACCCAGGAATGAACCTGGTAAATAATCACATAAATCAATACAACTAGAGGCGAACATTTTAGTTCTCCGGATCATTTCATTTTCTTCCATTGCAGCATTTATTTTAAAGAATTAATAATCTGGCTAATATAATCTATATCATATTCCACATAGACCATAGACCATAGACCATATCACATATAACATTGCTTACTCCCTTTCCCACACGGCTCCGTCGCGGGTATCTTTTACGACTATGCCCATTTCGCCCAGACGATCGCGTATAGTGTCGGACAAAACCCAGTTCTTATTCTCCCTTGCATTTTTTCTCAGCTCCAGAACCAGGGACATAAGTTTATCTGTTTCTTCATCAGCGGTGCCAGCCTGACTTTCAGCCTTAAGACCAAGTACGCCTGTAACAAGTTCAGAATAGAGTTTTTTCAGCTTATCCAGTTCTTCCGCTGAGATCGTTTCCTTACCGTCTGCCACCGAGTTGATCAGTCTCACTCCATCAAACAGATGGGATATCATCACCGGAGTGTTCAGATCGTCATTCATTGCATCGTAACATTTCACACTGATGTCGTCAACCAAAACGGATGAGGAGGGAGAGACTTTCAGTGTCTCCATTGTTTCCATTGCTTTCATCAGTCTCTGGAATCCCTTTTCTGCCGCTTTCAGTGCTTCGTTTGAAAAATCTAGCGTACTCCTGTAGTGTGCCTGCAGGATGAAGAACCTGATAGTCATCGGTGAATATGCCTGTTCAAGAAGCTCATGGCTGCCGGTAAACAGCTCTTCAAGAGTGATGAAGTTATTAAGTGACCGGGCCATCTTTTGCCCGTTAATGGTGATCATGTTGTTATGCATCCAGTACTTCACCGGCTGCTTGCCTGTTGCTGCCGTCGATTGTGCTATCTCACATTCGTGATGAGGGAACATAAGGTCCATTCCGCCACCGTGGATATCAAATGGCTCGCCGAGATACTTAAGGCTCATAGCCGAACATTCGAGGTGCCATCCCGGGAATCCTTCACTCCATGGAGAAGGCCATTTCATTATATGTTCGGGTGTTGCTTTCTTCCAGAGGGCAAAATCAAATGAATTGCGTTTTTCTTTCTGACCTTCAAGGCTCCTGGTGTTTGACATAAGGTCTTCCAGTATCCTTCCGGAAAGGATCCCGTATCTGTGCTGTTCGTTATACTTTAGTACATCAAAATAGACCGAGCCATTGGATTCATATGCGTATCCTTTTTCTATCAGCTTAGCGATCATCTCCTGCTGCTCAATGATATGTCCGGTTGCCCGCGGTTCGATATCAGGATCAAGCATGTTCAGCCTGGTCATGTTATAATGAAAAGTATTCATATATTTCTGTACCACTTCCATTGGCTCGAGCTTTTCCTGCCTGGCCTTTTTTGATATCCGGTCTTCACCTTCACCTATTCCTTCCTCTTCAAGGTGTCCGACATCGGTGATGTTGCGAACATACCTCACTCTGTAACCTGAATGTTTCAGGTAACGGAACAGGATATCAAAAACCGTGTTAACCCTGGCATGACCAAGATGTGGTTCTGAATATACTGTAGGTCCGCATACATATATACCTGCGAAGGGAGGATTCAACGGAACGAACTTCTCCTTTTTGCGTGTAAGGGTGTTATAAACTACCAGGTTGTGCTCCATATTTACTTTCTGTTATACGAGATCAAAAGTACAAAAAAAATGTATGGCGAACGGTAAAAGGCGAACGACAACGACAAAAGAAACCCACCCCCGGCCCCACGCAAAGCGTGGCAAGCTCTCCGGGGAGGGGAACTGTAAAAAGACGATTACAAAAGTTTCCCTCTCTGATTGTTGTTCTCAAAAAAATTATTTCCTTTGTGGGGATTTTTGTGGAAAGATTTGTGCTGATTGCAACCACAATAAAAATGCTAAAACGGCTCTACCGCTCTGGTCATTTTCAACCAATCTTTCCACCATTTGTTTATTGTTCATTGGAATAATGGAACTATGGAATTATGGAATAAATATTACAATATTCCAGCATTCCAATACTCCATCATTCCACAAAAAAAGGCAGGATGGGATATTTATTTACTTCAGAATCAGTTTCAGAGGGTCACCCTGATAAGGTAGCTGACCAGATATCGGATGCGATACTTGACGAGATAATTGCGTATGATCCTTCGGCCAGAGTGGCATGTGAAACCCTTGTTACCACCGGCCAGGTAGTAGTGGCCGGGGAGGTCAGAACAAAGACATATGTTGATGTTCAGAAGATCGCCCGCGATGTGATAAACCGAATAGGATACACTAAAGGTGAATACCGTTTCGAAGGCGATTCGTGCGGAGTGTTCAACGCGATTCATGAGCAGTCGCCAGACATTAACCGTGGTGTTGAAAGGAGGGATCCGATGGCCCAGGGAGCCGGTGATCAGGGAATGATGTTCGGTTATGCCTGCAGGGAGACCGATAATTATATGCCTCTTGCTCTTGAAATAGCTCATTTGTTGCTGCAGGAGCTTGCTGTTATCAGGCGCGAAAGGAAAGTAATGAAATATCTGCGGCCCGATTCAAAATCGCAGGTAACGATCGAATATGATGATAACAATAAGCCTGTAAGGGTTCATACGATAGTTGTCTCGACACAGCATGATGAGTTTATGGATGATGATGATGAGATGTTGGCGGCAATAAAGTTCGATGTTAAGAATATACTTATCCGCAGGGTAGTTGAAAAACTGCCTGAAAGAACGAGGCATCTTTTCGATGATAATTACATTCTTCATGTAAATCCTACAGGGAAATTTGTTATTGGGGGTCCGCATGGTGATACGGGGCTGACAGGGCGTAAAATAATAGTAGATACATATGGTGGCAGGGGAGCGCACGGCGGCGGTGCTTTTTCGGGAAAAGATCCTTCAAAAGTCGACCGTTCGGGAGCATATGCGGCACGTCATATTGCCAAGAACCTGGTGGCTTCAGGCTTTGCCGATGAGGCGCTTGTACAGATATCATATGCGATAGGCGTAGCTGAACCTGTGAATATATTTGTCAATACCTACGGGACGGCCAAAATTAAGATATCAGATGGTGAGATAGCCACCAGACTGTCAAAGATCTTTGACCTGCGTCCGGCAGCCATTGAGAAAAGGCTTAAACTGAGAAACCCGATCTACCTTGAGACAGCAGCATACGGCCACATGGGTCGCACACCACGAACAGTGGTTAAAGAGTTCGAATGTCCATATTGTGAACATATTACCAGGGAGGTTGAGCTTTTTACCTGGGAGAAGCTCGATTATGTGGATGTGATCAGGAAGGAGTTTGGGTTATAGGTTACAATTGTGCGACTACTCCGGAGTCGTTGGGATCTCTTATTTAATCGTGGTTTGCAATTCTGCGACTGCTCTGCAGTCGTTGCTCTCATACTGATCCGGTAGGGATCACACAATTATTTGCCAAAGGCATTCACATTACGCGAACAAAGCGAGCAAATAGCTAAAAAGAAGCCTTCACGATCCGGCAAATATTGTCAGACAGTCCGAGGGTATAGTAGTGAATACCGGGAATATCGTTCTTAAGCAGGTCTTTTGACTGCATCGTCGCCCATTCGATCCCGATCATCCTTGCCTCCCCGTTGCTTTTGCATTTGTGTAACAGGTCTGCCAGTTCTTCAGGGATATCGATATTAAATGTCTGCGGCAGAAGGTTGATATCGTTCATGGCTGTAATAGGCTTAATGCCAGGAATTATGGGAACGGTAATGCCGGCTTCACGGCATTCGTCCCTGAAAGTGTAGAATTTTTTGTTGTCGAAGAACATCTGGGTCACAATATAGTCAGCCCCTGCATCAACTTTCAGTTTAAGCTTTTCGATATCGAGCTTTTTATTGGCCGATTCGATATGTTTCTCAGGGTATCCTGCCACACCCACGCAGAATGATGTGGGCGTACTGTTCTCTATTTCGTCGAGGTACCTGCCCCTGTTCATATCCTTGATCTGTGCAACCAGTTCAGACGTATATTTGTGGCCGTTGGTTTCAGGAATAAACACCCTTGAGCCCTTCTGCGGATCGCCCCTGAGTGCCAGCACATCATCAATCCCCAGGAAGTTCATTTCGATAAGCACATTCTCGGTCTCTTCCCTGCTGAATCCTCCGCACAGAACATGCGGGACAACTGTGACATTATACTTGTACTTCACAGCTGCAGCCAGTGCTATCGTTCCGGGCCTTTTTCTTACGGTGTGCCTTTCCATAAGCCCGTCGGGTCTCTCCCTGAATACCACTTCGTTGCGGTGTGAAGTGAAGTTGATATAGGCCGGTTCGAATTCAAGCAATCTCTCAATGGCTTCATATATCCGTTCCAGGCTGTGTCCCTTCAGAGGGGGCAGAAGTTCAAAGGTGAAAAGAGGTTTTTTTGCTTCCTTTATTTTTTCAATAACTGTCATCTTTTTTATCTAATTACATTTACAGATAAGGATCAGGAACCGGGAATCTTCTCCCCTCCGATATAATCGGGATTTGACCCGGGCTCATCGGGAGAAAAGTCGCAGATTCGGAGATCTGCGACAACGAGTGGAATGAGATCTGCGACAACGCCTCTGTCCCGTTATAGTCGGGATTTCTAATCGCGACCTTACCATAAGTCGCAGATTCGGAGATCTGCGACAACGAGGGGATTAAGTAGTATGCTGGTGTAACCATAAATAAATATAACCTAATATGCCAGGTTTTCCCTGAGCCATTTTTCCATTTCGTTTTTTTCCATCCCTTTTCTCCGGGCATAGTCGGCAATCTGATCACTGTTTATTTTGCCAACGTTGAAATATGATGAAGCGGGATGAGCAAATATATAACCGCTTACCGAAGATACCGGTATCATAGCAAAACTTTCAGTAAGCGATACTCCGCATTTTTCCTCTGCGCCCAGCACCTCAAACAGTTTTTCTTTTTCGGTATGATCGGGGCATGCCGGGTACCCGGGGGCCGGCCTTATTCCTGTATAACGAATCTTAAGCATCTCTTCGACCGTCAGCTTTTCACCGGCAGCGTATCCCCATATATCTTTCCTAACCTTTTCATGTATAAGTTCAGTAAAAGCTTCCGCCAGCCTGTCAGACAATATCCTTATCATGATCGTACCGTAGTCATCGTTTCTGTACTCACCGATCTTTTTTTCATCGGGTTGTATTCCGGCGACAAATAGACCCATATGATCGGTAATGCCAGAGTCTTCAGGAGCTATGTAATCGGCCAGGCATACATTATACTGCCCCGGTTGTTTTTTCTCCTGGTTACGGAGAAAATTAAAGACCGTCCTCCTGTCCCTGCTATTATCGTCATAAATTATCACATCATCGCCAATGCTGTTTGCCGGCATTATTGCAGCAACACCACTGGCTGTTACAAGCTTTCGCAACACTATTGTTTTCAGCCATTGCTGTGCATCGCTGAATATTTTAGCGGCTTCTTCTCCTTTTACCGGGTCGTTAAACACTTCAGGATATCTGCCATTTATCTTCCATGCGAAGAAAAAGAATGTCCAATCGATATATTTTATTATCTCATCCAGGTCATAATCGTTAAACAGGTGCACGCCGGGTCGGGCAGGAGGGAAGGCATTGAATTCATTCCAATTGATATCAACCCTGTTTGCCCGGGCTTCCTGTATGGTAACCAGTTCCCTGCTTTTCTGTTTTTTTATGAACTCTGTGCGTATAGCCTCGTATTTTTCACTTACTGCTGCTGAAAATGGAGCATCTTTTTCTTTTGTTGCCAGTCCCTGAAGCACGCCTGTTGATCGTGAGGCATCCTTTACATGCACAACAGGGTGCTTATAAACAGGATCGATCTTTACCGCGGTATGTATTTCGGAAGTGGTTGCCCCTCCAATCAGCAGAGGAATATCGAGTCCGGCCCTTTCCATTTCCGAGGCAACGTGCACCATTTCTTCGAGGGAGGGAGTGATCAGTCCGCTCAGACCTATAAACCCGGCTTTTTCTTCGACAGCCCTTTCGATTATTGTCTCTGCAGGAACCATCACACCCAGATCAACGATCTCATAGTTATTACAGGCCATCACCACGCCAACAATATTTTTCCCTATATCATGAACATCGCCCTTTACTGTGGCCAGGAGCACTTTACCTGCCGAGCTTCTTTCACCTTTTATATTTTCCTTCTCGATAAATGGTGTAAGCCATGCCACTGCCTTCTTCATCACTCTTGCACTCCTTACTACCTGCGGAAGGAACATTTTGCCCGATCCGAACAGGTCGCCCACCTCGTTCATCGCATTCATTAGCGGACCCTCGATAACATTAAGCGCCCTGTCGAACTGTTTCCTGGCTTCCTCAATATCCTCTTCAATGAACTGATCGATTCCCCTTATCATTGAATGGTTAATCCTTTCGAGCACCGGTTTCTCCCTCCATTCCAGGGTGTTTGTGCTTTTCTTCTCCGGGTCTTTTATTTTTTCAGCGAATTGTACCAGCCGTTCGGTGGCATCCTTCCTCCTGTTAAGAACAACATCTTCTGTCAGTTTTAGCAGATCGGGCGGGATATCGGAATAGACCTGCAGCAGCCCGGGGTTAACAATACCCATATCCATTCCTGCCTTTATTGCATGATATAGAAATACCGAGTGGATTGCTTCACGAACAGTATCGTTACCCCTGAATGCGAAAGAAAGGTTGCTTACCCCACCGCTTACCTTTGTCTCAGGATAATTTTCCTTGATCCATGATGTTGTATGAATAAAGTCGACGCCATAGTTATTATGTTCCTCTATCCCGGTTGCTATAGCCAGCACATTTGGATCGAAGATTATTTCTTCGGGTGGCAGACCGGCTTTGGTCGTAAGCAGCTCATATGATCTGGCGGCCACCTCTTTTCTCCGTTCGAATGTATCGGCCTGTCCCTTTTCATCAAAAAGCATCACTATTACGGCGGCCCCGTATTTCCTTATTTTCACGGCCTGCTCAAGGAATTTCCCTTCACCCTCTTTCAGGCTGATGGAGTTCACCACTGCTTTTCCCGGAGTACATTTGAGACCTGCCTCTATGACGCTCCACTTTGATGAATCGATCATTACCGGCACCTTTGCTATATCGGGATCGGAAAGGATGTAATTAATGAATGTCTGCATAGCCTTCTCACCGTCGAGCAGAGCTTCATCCATGCAAATATCTATTATCTGGGCCCCGTTCTCAACCTGATCGCGGGCAACCTGCATAGCCTCCTCATACTTTTCCTCCCTTATCAGTCTTGCAAATTTTCTTGATCCGGAAACGTTGGTACGTTCACCAACGTTCACGAAGTTAAGCCCCGGGGTCATATTGAGTGCTTCCAAACCGCTCAGACGGGTAACTGCCGGGATATCAGGTAATTTTCTGGGAGAGTATCTGCCTGCCAGGGCACTCATTTTTTCGATATGCTTTTCTGTTGTCCCGCAACATCCGCCAATAATATTTACCCAGCCTTCTCTCAGGAATTCTTCTACCAGGAGGGCCATTTCTTCGGCAGACTGATCGTAATCACCGAACTGGTTTGGCAGACCGGCATTGGGATGAACCGATACGGGAAAAGGAGATATTCGCGCCAGTTCCTCAACGAAGGGTCTAAGTTTTTCTGCCCCGAACGAGCAATTCAGGCCGATACTGAAAAGGGGAAAGTGGGATACAGAAACCATGAAAGCCCCGATGGTCTGACCGGTAAGCATCCTGCCGCTGGCATCGGTTATTGTTCCCGAGACCATTACGGGCAGTCTTTTATTCTTTTCCCCGAACAGTTTATCGATAGCAAAAAGAGCAGCCTTGGCATTAAGTGTATCGAAGACCGTTTCGACCAGCAGCAGGTCGGCCCCACCGTCGAAAAGTCCCCTGACCTGTTCATAGTATGCCTCTGCGAGTTGATCGAAATTCACACTCCTGGCGGCAGGATCTGATACTTCTGCCGACATTGATGCCGTTTTGTTTGTGGGCCCGATCGATCCTGCGACAAACCTGGGTCCCCTGCCACCTTCCCCGATAAACCTGCTGACAGATTCCCTGGCTATCTCAACGGATATTTTGTTAAGCTCATAAACCAGATCTTCCATCCCGTAATCGGCCATCGAAATTGAGTTGGAATTGAACGTGTTGGTCGACAGGATATCTGCCCCGGCAGCCAGGTAGCGGCCATGTATCTCCCTTATGATCTCAGGACGTGAAATACTCAAAAGGTCATTATTCCCTTTCTGGGGTTTTGCAACATCCCTGAATCTCTCACCCCGGTAGTCTTCCTCCGAAAGCCTGTACTTCTGTATCATTGTACCCATAGCCCCGTCAAGAAGGAGGATGCGTTGTTTTGAAATGTCTGTTATGTGCATTGGTCTGGGTTGAAAGTACAAAGATAAGGGTTTAGTGGAATATGTTGCTGGTTGCTGGTTGCTGGTTGCTGGTTGCTGGTTGCCGGTTGCTGGTATTTGGTTGTTACATTCTTGAATTCTTCAATTTGAATAAAGGGTTTCTAATGGCGAAAAACTATCGCATTGCGGTTATACCGGGAGACGGAACGGGCCCCGAGGTCGTACGGGAAGCACTCAAGGCATTGGACGCGGCCTCACAAAAATCGGGATTTTCCACTGAAAAGGTTCACTTCGACCTGGGAGGCGAACGCTACCTCAGGACCGGAGAAATCC
>JBJKPH010000218.1:0-6812 GCA_046706585.1 Bacteroidales bacterium
TGTTTTTTGTAATGGCACCTTTGCCCCGATACCCGATGGGATAACCTGGATCCTGTCGCCGGGGATGCCGGTTCTTTCCATTACCAGCTGTTTGAAGTAATTACTTGGAGTGACGAAAAGGTCAACGTTCACCGACTCTTCACCTATCAGCTTCCATGCCTGGCTCCTGTATGGCTCCTTCATTACGTCGATCCAGTCGTCCTCGTTTTGCAGCGAGCAGACAATCGATGCATTGCACGATCTTCTTAGCTGGCTGGCGAGTCCTATGATCAGTGCATTTGAGAGATGTATCACATGTGACTCACCTGATGAACAGATATATTTTGACAGCCTGGCAATTTCCCTTTCCCTTGATGGATCGCTGCCCTTGATCATGGCTATTGTAGTCTCTTCCAGTCCCTCGGTTCGTGTCGTTCCTGCTTTCCTTGCTGCAAGCTTAAGGAATGGAGGAGCGTCGAATATCCTGTCGAGGAATGCCGGCATATTCTCAAATCCTTTAACTTTTTCACGCAGGTAGAGCGAGATGGCTCCGAAGAAAACAGGATTTTCAAATTCTTCTCCATATTCTTCCCCGATGGGAGGGAGATAAAGTGGAATGGCGCTAATGTCAATTCCCTCCTTATGCTTTAGCGATGATACATAGTTCATGTCGCGGGAGCAGTTGCCGCAATAGAATGATCCTCCTGAACCTGTTACGAGGTATGTTACTTTCATTTTTTAATTTTTCCCGAATGCGATCAGCCTGCCATCTTCGGTAAGAACAAAGAACCTGCCGTCGATCACAGCAGGCGAGCTGCTTACCGGGCTGCCTGTATCAAATTTCCATTTTTCCTTCCCGTCTTTGAGACCTACAATATATATATTCCCGTCGCGGCTGCCAAACAAAATATTATCGCCTGAAACCACGGCCGATCCGCTTACCTTTGCATTTGTCCTGAATTCCCATTTTTTCTTCCCGTCGCCGGCACTGTAACAATAGAGATATTTATCCTCGCTGCCAACAATAATATTATCGTTAATTATTGCCGGTACCGCCATTATTACACTGTATTCATCCCTGCCAGGCACTTCCCAGCCGATATTCATCGTTGACAGGTCGATCGAGTATAGTATGCCTTCGTATGAACCAACATAGGCATGATTACCGCTTATAGCTGGTGATGATGCGATATATACACCCAGATCGGCCTTTTTTTCCTCACTGCCCGTGGCTGGATCAACTACTCTCAGAAATCCGTCGCATCCTCCGAATACCAGCTTGCTGCCATAAACAGCAGGTGTACCGTTAATAAAATTTTCTGTCTCCAGTTTCCAGACCATTTTCCCTGTAACAGGATCAACACAGTGAAGGAAAAAATCATAACTCCCCACGACAAGCAATTCTTTCCCGTTTACCTTCAACAGGTTTGGTGATCCGATAATCTGGTTGCCGGTCTGATAAAGCCATCGCTCGTTACCTGTTTTACAATCCAGAGCCCTCATCTCACCGTCCAGTGATGCAATAACAACCATGTCTCCTGCTATCACCGGAGGTGCTTCAATTGCAGTCTCAACCTTGTATGTCCATAGTATGCTTCCGTCAGGGGATATTGCATAAACCATCCCATCGTTATTCCCGAAGAACACCGTGCCGTCCTTTACCACCGGTGATGATACTGTACGGCCATCGGTTTTGGTACTCCACAGCAGTTCAGGGTTTACAGGTATTGTCTTCACAGTACGGCCCGAGAGGTCAGGTCTACCCCTGAACAGGGGCCAGTCGTTACTCCCTGTCTGACCTGCGGCAGTCGAAGCCAGGCCGGCAATGTTCAGTATATAGAGGTATCTTCTCATTATTTCCTAGTTAAAGCACCCGTGGGGCATATCTCAATAGCCTTATCAATATCCCTGCCAGGAAGATCATCGAGGCTGAATGTAAGGGGTTCTGACAGTATGGTTTCAAATCCCCTTCCTTTAAAACAGAGCGAAGGCTCATTTGTTTGTTTCTCCGTTACCCTTACACACAAACCGCACTTAATGCATTTTGCATGTTCGAATATCACTCTTCCCTCAGTGTCTGATAACTTCCTGATAGGGTAGGCGGTCTTTTTTACTCTTGGGTTCTGTATATTCTCATCGTTGCACAGGGTACGAAGGCTGCACTCTTCTGATGCCCGGCAATCACAATGCATGCAGCTTGCTGCTTCACCGGCACACTCACTCTCAGAAGCAGGCTCTTTAATCCTCTTTAACTCATCGGGACACTCCTTTATCCACTCCTGCTTCTCATCATCTGAGATCTTTCCCAGCGTACTGTTGAACCTTCGTTCACCCCTCTTGAGTCTTGCATCCTTCACTGCATCGCCATCGGCTTTATCTTCCGAGAGAAAAATTACTATTGATGATATAGATACTGACTGATCGATCATCTTTCGCCTGCATGCTTTCTCGCAATAACGCGGGCACGACCTGCAGGCGGCCGTTGGATTGCCCATCTCTCTTTTTGCCAGTTCGCGCGCTTCATCTATCTTACCCGATGACACAAGCCGGTTAAAGAGGGGAATATTTAATCCTGCAGGGCATACAAGCCTGCATGGTGCCTCACACTCGGCTCTGTGTTCTGCAAGAAGCATCGCCAGTGAATCCCTGCGCAGTTTGATCACATCGTTTCCAGTGGTGTCTATCTCCATCCCGTCGGTAACCGATGCTGAGCAAGAAGGAATATATTTCCCTGTTTTGATATCTTTCACAATGCAGACCATGCATGATGAGAAATGCGGAAGACTGCTGCTGTAGCATAAAGAAGGAATAAAAATACCGTTATCCCTGGCTGCCTCTATCAACTTTGTCCCGCCGGCAACCTCTATTTTCCTGTTATCTATCTTTATTACTGCCATCTCCTTATTTGTCAATTGCATCAACTGGGCATACTTCCACGCAACTGTCGCATTTTACACATTTATCCATATCTATCTCATGCTTCTCATATGGGCGATAAGCGATAGCCTCCGACGGACAAATAGTTACACATCTGGTGCAACCGATACAATTATCATTTACCGTATATTTTATCAGATCGGGGCATTTCTTAGCCGGACATATACCTTTTGTATGTGCTTCAAACTCATCCCTGAAATATTTTATTGCTGTAAGCACAGGGTTGGGTGCTGTCTTTCCAAGAGCGCAGAGGCATCCCTGCATGACCGACTGGCACAGCTCTTCAAGCTCGTCTATCTCGCCGATACCGGCCACTCCTTTACTGAACCTGTCGAGAATATCAAGCATCTGTCCGGTTCCTACCCGGCAGAAAGTACATTTGCCGCATGATTGCTCATGAGTAAAAGTAAGGAAGTACTTTGACATATCGATCATACAGTCGCTGTCATCGAGTACCACCAGTCCTCCTGATCCCATCATTGCTCCCAGCCATTTCAGTTCATCGAAATCGACAGGAGTGCCGGCCAGACTTTCGGGGATACAACCACCTGATGGCCCGCCTATCTGCACTGCCTTAAACTTTCTGCCTTCGGCCACTCCTTCACCAATCTCTTCAACTATTTTCCTTATCGTTATACCCATCGGTACCTCTATCAGTCCGCCTCTTGCCACTTTTCCTGCCAGCGCAAATACTTTTGTTCCCTTACTGTTTTCCGTTCCTATCGACCTGAACCTTTCGGCTCCTTTGCGCACTATCCATGGAACCATGCAAAGTGTTTCCACGTTATTAACAAGGGTAGGATGTCCGTGCAGACCTTTTTCGGCAGGGTAGGGGGGTCTGAAGGCAGGATTGCCTCTTTCTCCCTCGACTGATTTTATCAGTGCACTTTCCTCACCACAGACGAAAGCACCTGCTCCTTCGAATATTGAAATATCGAAACTAAAACCGCTGTTCAAGATATTTTCACCGAGCAATCCATTCTCACGGCACTCTTCTATTGCATGACTTACTCTTTCGACGGCAAGCGGATATTCGGCTCTTATATAAAAAATGCCTTTTCCGGCACCGGCGGCGAATCCTGCAATTATCATTCCTTCTATCACCCTGTAGGGAAACGATTCAAGCAGCATTCGGTCCATAAAGGCACCTGGGTCACCCTCATCGCCATTGCAAATAATATATTTCTCTTTGTCGGTGGCATTATGCACCATTTTCCATTTATTACCGGTTATGAATCCTCCTCCTCCTCTGCCTCTCAGTCCGCTGCTTATGATCTCATCGATTATGCCGGTCGCACCTTTTTTGTGTAATGCCTCCTCCAGCGCTGCAAATCCTTCATGTTCCCTGTAGTCGCTTATTGAGAATGGTGATATGGCACCGTAATATTCAGTTGCTATATGTTCCTGGTATTTCAGGAAGTTGTTCAGTTGCTTTTCCCTTACCTCTGCCGGAAGGGTTACCGGGCTCTCAAGCCTGTCATCGGAGGTGAAGGTATCTATCCAGTCATTGAAGATTGTCTGTATACGTGCAGGCAATGTCGATGGCACAAGGTGCTGAAGGATAATTTCGCTTACCTGCTCCTCCTTTACATTGGTGTATCTCACCGGGTTACCATGGCTGTCATCTATCTCCAGCAGCGGCGTCTGGTTACAAACACCCACGCACCCCACTGTTTTAATGACCGCATCTATCTTGTACTTTTTGAGTGTCCGGCTAACTTCATGCATCACATCCCTGCTTCCCCCGGCTATACAACACGAACCCAGTCCGACACGTATTTCCCTTTTACTTTTTTCCGGTACCTGCCCTTTTCCTGCTTCTTCACTACTGGTGTGTGATTCAGTATAGTCCCTGATTATCTTTCCTGCTTCAGAGGTCTTTACATGTCCATATGTACGGTCGCCTATCTGTACTACCGGTGCCAGGGTACAGCAACCCAGGCATGCCACTTCTTCTATTGAGAAGAGTCCGTCATCGGTGGTACTGGTTCCTTCACCGATATTAAGCTCGCGTCTGAAAGCATCCGATACAAGGGTCGCTCCCTTAACATGACAGGCCGTTCCCTTGCAAATTATTATCGTCTGCTCAACTGCGGGGATATGTCTGAACTGTGAATAAAAAGTAGATACACCCGTTATCTGGGCAGGAGTTATATCGGTAATTGATGTAATATGCCTGATGGCATCGGAGGGGATCCAGTTTAGCTCATCCTGCACTGCCTGAAGAATGGGAATAACCTTGTCTCTTTCCCTGCCCACACGTGCAACCACATCCTCCACAACACGAAGAATATCCTCTTTCTCCGGCCCTTTGCAACTACAGGTCTCTTCCTGTCTCTCTTTTCCCTTAGTCAACGCCATTCGATATTCATTATTCGATATTCATTCTTCATTTCCCGATACAGTACAGCTCCTTTTGCGCCCTTATATAGATCCTGTTTTCTGAAAATGCGGGAGTACAATCCGTTCTTTCACCCAAAGGCGACTCAGCCACCTGGGTAAATGTACCTGCGGCTTTGAATACCTGTGTCACACCGGCCTGATCGGTAAGATAAATATTGTCTCCGACGATCACCGGTGAGGAATAGAATCCGTAATCAAAATCGTGTGACCAGGCCAGATTACCGCTGCTAATATTATATGCAGCCACCGCACCCCATGTTGTTGCCACGAACACAAACTCCTCTGTTGCCACCGGGCTGGATACTTCCGGCAGATACTCGTTGTCGGCCCAGACTACAGTTGCTGTAGATGGGTCGATGGCTGATAGTTGTGAATATTCGTTGGCAGCAAACACATACTTGCTGTTTACGCCTGCCGATGGTCCTACTTCTCCTCCGATACAGTTTACCGACCACAGTTCGCTACCCGTTTCAATATCATATGCTGTTACTGAAGGCTCGGCTGTAAGGATCACCTGGGTTTTACCGTTAAAGGTTGCGATTACCGGCGATGACCATGATAATGATACGTTGCGGACTGTTTCCCATAGTTTGTCACCACTTTTTACATCGAAGGCTTTAATTGACTTTCCGTTGTACTGGTCATACTGTACCAGCAGTTTACCCTGGTAAATGATCAATGATGATGAATGGCCATAGTGATTATCAGGTACTCCGATGTTCATTGCCCATTTGCGATTTCCTTCCATGTCGAGGCAAACCAGGTTACCTGTGGCAAAAATGGCACATACAACTGTGCCGTCAGTAGCAGCCGACGGTGCAGCCAGCCCGGTATCTTCCGATGTTGACGGGGGTGATGATGGTTCACCTTCTATACCTGTAGCTTCGGCCTTCCATTGCAGCATACCTGTCCCTTTATCATAACAGTATATTTCACCTCCTTCATTGTCGGCTCCTGTGATGAATATTTTGTTGCCCCATATCACCGGCGAACTCTGACCGTATTTGGGTACTTCTGTTTTCCATACGATGTTCTCTCCTGATTTACCGTCCCATTCAACAGGGTAATCTCCCCCCTTTACTACTGCCCTGCTTCCGGGGCCTCTGAAAAACGGCCAGTTTATACCGTCTCCGTCATAGGGTATTGCCTGAGGGGTGGCCTCTTCTTTTGTGGCTGCAGGTACTTCAGTTGTTTCGGGAGCTTTTTCGTTTACTTTAACTGCTTCGGTTGCCTCTGCTCCCTGAGTGCCGGTAACCGGTTGCTGAACATTGTTGTTTGGTATTGCTGCGGGTGTTTGCTGTGGTGTTGCAATTGAAACTGTTTTGCTGATACCTGCACTTACCTCCTCGTCGGGGACGGGAAGGGGCGATGGCAGGCTGCTCCTCATAAGGAACGAAACCACCAGCGCAACAGCCACTACCATGGTTGACGATATAAGCAGATAGGTTCTTGTCATCTTCCTTGATCTGGTATTGTCTGGAACCTCTCCGGCC